>DATIFZ010000080.1:0-39321 GCA_035454925.1 Nitrososphaeraceae archaeon | reverse complement strand
ATGTATCCAAAATTACCGAGCCTTATCAAGTATCTTAAAACCATAAAAAATACAAAATCAATCTTTTTGGTCACAAATGGACAGGAACCAGAGATGCTCCAAAGATTAGTAGATGAACAAGCTCTGCCGACGCAGCTCTATCTATCTACCAATGCTTCAAATAAAAAAATGTATACAATGGTTAACAGACCAAAATATAAGGATGCGTGGGATAGATGGCAAAAAAGCCTTGAATTGTTGTCGGAAATAGATACGAGAACAGTATTGAGAATGACTATGATACGGAATTTTAACAATTCAACAAATTCCGTAAATGAATTTGCTGACCTAGTGAAAAGAGGTAATCCGCATTTCATTGAAATCAAATCGTATATGCATATTGGAATGTCCACTCAAAGATTAGAGAGTTCAGATATGTTGGAAATGGATGAAATTAGGCGCTATTCTGATTTAGTGCGCAATAGTTTAGGCACATTCTCAATTATGGACGAAAGTGAAATTTCAAGAATAATAGTTCTCCAAAATCTTGAGAGGTATACTGAAAGGTGGATTGAGGGGTATGAAAAGCAAATTACTCATTGAATCGCGATTCTCCATGCACTCCTTCATCTCTGTCCTCCTAAATAATTTTCACAATACCATTTTGCAAAATTATTCAGTGCTTTTGTCCTGTGTGAGACTGCGATCTTGTCTGTTATGCGCATTTGCCCATAGCTAACTGAGGAATCCTCCGGAATGAATATTGGGTCGTAACCCCAACCGCCTTTTGTAATTCGATCGCCTATCGTTCCCCTTGTATCACCGGAGAATACCATGTTGCAATTGTCGTCCACATATGCTACGATTGATTTGAATAGGGCAACTCTGCTTGTCCTGTTCAAAAGCAAATCTAAAATCCCTTGATTTCCTAAGGTTCCTAGAACATACGAAGAATAAGGACCAGGAAACCCGCGAAGAGAATCGATAAAAAGGCCAGTATCTTCGACTATTAATGGCCTACCTATTTTTCGATATGCATCCCTAGCTTTTTGTTTCGCAATTTCATCCAGCCTATTGGACTGAATTTCAATACTCTCAAATTTTACAAATTCTATTTCTATGTTGTAAGTCATCATGTGGGTCAAAATTTCGTTAAATTTGTTTTTGTTAGTACTTGCAAATACTATTCTTCTCAATTTTAGAAAAAACTAAATACCGAAATAAAAAATTTAGCCTGTATATACATGATTTACTTGCAGAAAAAATTATTTGCTGTCCGCTGGTGACAAAGAAGTCTCACAATCCAACGCAGTCTACCAAAACTTAAATGTTATAACCAAGATGGTATCCATTGAAACCGGATTTTGCGCAGTTTCTAAAAAAAATATATGACTTGACAAAATGTGAATTACGTATTATTAATCAATATGAAGTCGGTGAAGGGCTGGAATTAAGCAGCAAACAAACGGACAAAATAGTCTATGAATTGTCTAATACGGGTATGATAAAAAAAGTGGCTAGAAACAAGATTATTTCAAGTCCTCACGCATTATATGTTATGCACAATAGTAATAACTTGGACTGAAATTGGAATAAAGTAAATTAAAAAGATAGCTATAGACTGTGATTGCTCGATGCACAGATACAAGTTATCATTTTATCGCATTCATCATGTCGTCCATAAACACAAGGTCCACACACAGTTGTTATTTTTCCTTCTGGGCCAGTTATTTCCTCATTCTGTGATTCTGTTTTCATGATCTAATTGAAACATTACTCTATATTACCTTGTCCCTGTTGGTGCATTTGGAATCTCATTACACGTTGCAGTCATTTTGCGGATGCGTTAACACAATCTTAATTCCTTTGACGTTTATTGTAATTTCAAAGAATTATCGATTGGATTTTCTATTTTAATGATTCTCACAACTTAAGAACAGCATCACACATTGGTATGACATAAATCGTAAACACCTTGACCGTCCCAGAGGTTTTAATTGTAACATTTTATACTAGGTTGTGGTAATTCAGTTAACATCGATGAGTAGAGATCCCTCTTTTCCCATTGATGTTTTGATTAGTTCTATCTACTAGAATCGTATACAATATTCACAATTCAGGTCATGGCATTGTTCGGTTTGAGTTTATCCCGAGCATTTTTCACTATTTGTTTTATTACCAAAATATAGGATACCCTTTTATTCTCTTTTACACTTCTGCAGTTTACATTCCATGGTGAGATCTTGCATTATCATTAGTCATTAGATCCCCCAGTAGATAACTTCTTTAACTTAGTGTTAATAGTTCTTAAATTTAAGAACAAAAAAGTGCTTGTTTTATACTAAAAATGGTAGTGGTATCAACCCTAGTAATTAATCCCGGATTCAACTAAATAATTTAAAAGATATTTACGAAATAGCATATCTTTTCCTTGATTCTATATCCTCTATTCTTTGTAGAATTACTTCCAATTCTTCTGGGTTAACATGTCTATACCCTTTTAAGAAATATTCAAAAAATTCAGTGTATGAGTTATGGAAGGTACTCGTCAAAATCTCCTTAAACAATCTTATATCCATCGCCTTGTCTTCTTTCCGAGTTGAATAAAATGAGAGTCCCATATCTATCATAGTGACTTTACTATTTACAATGAAATTTGATGGTGTCAGATCACCATGTATCAAATTATTCAAATGAAGAGTAGAGACGAACTTTCCTATTTCGAAACATATTGCAGACGTTAAAACTCCGCTTGCTCTTTTTCCTGAAACAAATTCCATGACTATCTCAGCTTGATATGGATCTATGAAATAGATATAAGGCGTCCTTAATCCAAGTTCTTTTGCCATCATAATCAGCCGGGATTCACTAATGGTTCTCCTTCTTCTCAATTCATCATCTAGCTTTCTCTGGCGATATGATTTCGGTATTCTGATTTTTGAAATTGCCCTCTGATTATACCATTTAGTCAAGTAAATATTCGATTCGGCGCCTTTGAACAGTAGTTTGATGTAACGCTGCAATGATAATATACCCAATATTTGGAAATAAAAATGTGGCACCACAAGTCGATCCAAATCCAGGAGAAAAATTAATTCTTGAAGAAGATTGCTCGGAAGTAAAACTTGGCAGTGGGATTCTAAGTTTAACCAGTCAGAGGATAATTTTTGAGAAAACAGAAGGAAATCTGACCACCCTTAATAAAAAAATAGGAAGCGCCTTGTTGAATGAGACTTTAGATAAAGTAGGTAATGTCCATCCTGAAGGGTTCATACTTACCAAGGTCGTTGTAGAGATAGGCAGTTCAAAATACAAATTTAGTGTATTTAACAGTAAGAAATGGGCTAAAGAAATAGACAATCAAAAAAGACTATTCACGAAGGACCAAAATTAGTTTCTGCCACGATTTGCAATTGTACTAAATCTAAAAAAAATGGTGTAGGATTCTATTTTACTTCTAAATAGATACCTTATACTATATTTGACCGTTCTATTGCTTTTACCATTGGCTCATATTCGTGTGCATATTCATATTTGTCTTGTTACCCATTTGAGATTTCAATTTCATAATATCCGCTTTATCAGGGATGATACCGTATATTGGTGTATCACCAAAGTGGTTATTGGTTTTAGTTGCGTCTAGTAATATGCCAATTACATGATTATTCATTACTTTTATTTCAACTGGTACTTGTTCAACTGGTCCATCTTTCATTGTCGCAGTGACTGTTCCTTTATAAGAAGTGACGTTGCCTTGATTGCTAATATCATTAAGTGAAAAATTCGAGACAACATGTTTGTGCATTGCCGATCCATCCAACTTTGCCATATAGACCCATGAATCAAATTTTGCCGTATTTGTCTGGTTGAAACTATCCTTTGTTTTATTTACAATATTTGTTACCCAGTGACCAGATAGAACCCATGCGGGCTTCTTTTCTTCATTATTTTGAATGCTTGAAATGGCACCAAAGACCATTTCCTTGTGATCTTTGCCTTTCGGAAATGCCTCGCTAGTATTTGTAAATGTGGCTACTCCTGCAGTTAATACTGCCGTTACGAGTGTCAATCCCGCAAATAATAATACAGATTTTTGAAGTAAATATTTATTCACCATGCAGTAACTAGGCCAGTAAATTATTAAAAGCTACCGGAAAAACAATGTCAAGTAATGAAATTTGTGGTAATCTGAAACATAATTGATACTTCATGTCTCTGATTGTCTGAAATTTATTCTCTCCATAATACATCCACACTATCAATTCGCCATGATTGGTTAACAAAGGAATCGGATATATCTATAAAATTTTTTGTTTTCAAATAAGATAGTATCCCGGTCCAAGCAATTTGTACTCCGTTATCACCTGAATATGAAATCGGACAGGGATTGAATTTTGCCTTATGTCTAAGGCATGCAAGATTAAGCATATGGGAAAGATCTTTATTTGCAGATACACCTCCAACAACCAGTAGTTCTCTTTTTTCAGTAGCGGAGAGAGCTCTCTCAACTGCCTCTGTAATAATTGCAAATGCAGTCTCTTGAATAGAATAACATATGTCCTCATTTGTGTATTTACCAGTCGAAACTAACCTCTTTGCAGCGGATAATATTCCTGAAAAAGTAATGTCATTCCCCTTGATCGAATATGGTAGTGAGACATAATTTTTGTATGACTTGTTTGCCAATTTTTCTATCTCTTGTCCACATGGCGAAGCTAACCCGAGGTGACGTCCAAATTGATCTAGAAGTTGGCCTAAAGTAATATCTAATGTTTCTCCTATTACCCGCCATCTTTTGTTATTAAATACCAGTATCATAGTATGACCACCAGAAACCAATAGCACTAGAGAATCCTTACCTCCAGTAAGGCTCATTCCAAGTTCAATATGCCCTAGTGCATGATTGACGGGGACCAATTTAATATCATAGAATGAAGATATTGAACGAGCAATAACAGCTCCTATCCTCAAGCAGGGACCAAGTCCAGGACCGGCGGAGTAAGCCACAATATCTAAATCCTTATACTTTATTTTAGAAGATTCTAAAGATCGTTTAAGAACATCTATTGCGACAGATGCATGATGGCGAGCTGCTTCCCTTGGATGAATTCCCGATCCGTCGGGAGCTTTGAAAGTATTTCTAACGTCTGAAAGAATATTAGGCGATTTATTAGTATCAGAGTTTGTATTAGAATCTGAATACTTGACTACAGAACAAGCAAAAGTATGTGCTGTACTTTCAATTCCTAGACATAACATAGTTATCACTTTCTGCTTGTCGTGGATACAATTTTAATCACATCGTTGTTTTTTAATTGGTGGTCTGCACCCAATCTTCTCTTTGTTCTAACATCAATAGCAAAAAGAAAACCTTTTCCCAATTCCTGATGTATTGTAAATGCTAGGTCCTTTGCAGTTGATCCTTCATTTAGTAAATAAGCTTCTGGAAGAATGTTCCCTTTTTTGTCCGTTAGTTTTGATTCATCTTCAACTGGATATACTACTATTTTCTTCAACAGATTAAAACAAGCGATATTTATTATCTCTTGAACACCTGTTGTACCGTATTTCTTAATGAATTCTGAAACAATTAGGAGCGCATCCTTCTGTTTTTCGTTTAATTGCATACTTTCTTTAATTTCAAATGAATTATCTCCTGGAAGATAATGAACAAACCCATTCTTTGCTGCTTTTCGCAACAACATTTCTAATTCTGATGCACAGGGTATTACGTGAGGGTAATGTTCTACAATTTGTTCTAGGTAATTATGAGAAGCTGAAATGTCAGCTTTATTTGCTGCAATGACTACAGGCTTTGCGATTCTTCTTGTATTATGACAAAAATCTAACGTTTCTTGTTCCGTCCAATCTCTAATTTTCTTATTCTGTAAATTCAAGTTGTTCAGGACTTTATCTATTGCTGATTCAGTTACTCCGAGTCCTGACAATCTCTTTTTTAAAATCTGAGTTGTATTTAGGCCCGATGAATCAAGCTCCCTTATCTTGTCCCAATCCCTTTTAATAATCGATACAAGCCAAAGATCAAATTCTTCTTCGACAAATTTAATATCCTCCACTGGGTCGCCTGTACCTGTTGCTATTGGTCTTCCTTCTGAATCAGTGGAGCCAGAGAGGTCTATGATATGAATGAGGGCGTCTGCTTGTCTTGCATCGTCTAAGAATTTGTTTCCCAGTCCCTTGCCCTCATGAGCACCAGGGACTAAACCGGCTACATCTACTATTTCTATTGGAATAAATCTCACTCCATCTATACAAATAGAACGAACAGGATTATCCTTGACTCCAAATTCCGTACATACACATTTTACTCTAGCGTGACAAATTCCCAGATTAGGCTTGACAGTCGTAAACGGATAATTTGCAATGTTCACAACGTTATCTGTTGATGCAGAAAAAAAGGTGGACTTACCAACGTTTGCCTTACCAATTAAGCCTATGAGCAATTGATATGTTTGTCATAATTCATAATTTAAAGTGTTCATTATCAATTTTTTATTAACTAAAAGTAAAGAAGATTAACTTTGCATTCACTAGAAGAGCTAAAATGTTACTACTTAATTTATTATTTTTTAATCCATCGAGCCAAGGGGAATAAATATCCAGTATCAAGAGCTTGTCTTAATGTTAGCCGTAGCGTAGTTCTACTTTTATACTATTTCATCCACCATATTGTCATTGAATATACAAGCATATGCTGCTCAGCAACCAAATGGAAAATTAGAATCATTTCAGTATGAATTAGATTCCTTGAAACCTGATGAAGTGGAGCTCGATGTCGAATATTGTGGTATTTGTTATAGTGATTTGAGTATGCTTAAAAATGAATGGGGATTTACAAGGTATCCATTCGTACCTGGGCATGAGATTATCGGAAAAGTGGCTGCGAAAGGTAATATGGTAAATCATCTCGAAGTTGGACAATACGTAGGATTAGGTTGGCGAGCCCGGTCTTGTCTGGTATGCGACCAGTGTTTGAGTGGTCATCATAACCGTTGCCCTAAGGGTGAAGATGTAATAGTCGGTAGACACGGTGGATATGCTGATAAGGTACGTTGCCAAGCACTGTGGGCTTTTCCTCTACCTAGGAACATAAGTATCAAAACTGCGGGCCCGTTATTCTGTGGAGGAATTACAGTATTCAATCCCATTGTTCAAAATAATATCAAACCTACAGATCATGTGGCAGTAGTAGGAATCGGTGGTTTGGGACATATGGCTATCAAATTTCTTAACTCATGGGGATGTGAGGTTACTGCCATCTCTACCAATCCTGAAAAAGAGAGAGAGGCAAATGATTTTGGAGCCGACCATTTCATAAACTCAAGAGTTTCTGAACCTTTAAAACCCTATGCTAATCATTTCGACATGGTACTCGTTACCGCAAATGTGGATTTGGATTGGGACAATTACATTAATACACTCCGACCTGGAGGCAAGTTACATATTGTCGGAGCGGCTTCACAAGTAAAGGCTACTGTGTTTCCCTTACTTTCTGGTGAGAAATCTATAAGTGCTTCACCGATAGGAGGTCCCGCAGAAATTCTAATGATGCTTGATTTTTGCAACCGTCATGGGATTGAACCAATTATAGAAGAGTTTCCCTTGTCACGCGTTAACGAAGCAATGACACATCTAGAATCAGGCAAAGCACGCTATAGAATAGTCTTGCATAATGATTTCAAGTAGTGACTAAGACGAATTACTAGCTGCCTGAACTTAGAAGATTGAATCAGTCATGATGTTAACGTTTCATTTTGACTGAAATCGCTAGAGCATCGGTGTGTAAAGCTGTAATGTTTAAGCTTCTCTACAAATTTATCTTATCTTATTGATTAGAACTCTTAATTTTCAATAACCGGAACGACATCACGAAAACTACGAATATTACTCCAGCACTAATCAGAAAAGTGATTGGTCCAATTAATATGTACAAAAATCCTCCCAGAATCAGTCCGATAATACTTGCCAATCCTCCAAAGCTGCCTGCAATACCCTGCACGGACCCTTGAAGAACTGAACCTGCGCGCTTTGATAAAATAGACATGAATGAGGGCCACATAAGCCCGTTACCGATTGCAAATAAGATGACAGCCGTATATACCCAGTAGATGTTGCTAACTATTAGTAAAATAAAGTTTGTGGCTAAAATAATGCTTCCAATTATAACGAGTTTCTCTTCGGAAAATTTTCTTGATGCCCTACTTAATACGGGTCCCTGGATGAAGACCATTATTCCGCTTAATATAGCATAAAATATGCCCAACTGTGTTATTGACCACTTTAAATCACTCGCTGCATGAGAAGGAAATGAGACGTAGAATATGTTGAAACCAAGGAATATCAAAAAATATAGTACAAGCAAATAGGTAACATGTTTTACTTTGAATACATCTTGAAAGTTGAGTTTTGGTTTTTCTCCATTGTAACAGGGCTTGCATTCTTGGGCGAATACTTTCCTTATACCCCCTTCTTCTGAAATAAGAATTTCAGTTGATAAACGCTTAGATTCTTTTAGTCTAATTCCAATCACAATTAGCGTAAACAAGGAAAGAAGTAACGCTGCCAATATTGGTAAGACTGAACCGAGAACAGTACCTCCCAAAATTCCTGCGATTGCAGGGCCCAATATAAAACCCAAATTAGACGACATTGCCATTTTTCCAAAGTTACCACTACGACTTTTTTCCGACGATATATCCGCAAGATAGGCGTTGGCTACAGAAATATTCCCCCCGGTAATTCCATCTATGGCTCGAGCAAGGAATAACACAAGTAATGGAAGACTCATCGTAAGAGTTCCGAAAAGAAGAGTATCAAGTCTGAATTTTTGATCAGGTAGAAGTAGTGCAATAAAAAATAATATCCAACCAACTAGAGTTCCAGCATTACTTAACAGAAGAACTTTTTTCCGACCATATACGTCTGACCATTTTCCGAGAAGTGGAGCCCCAATAAGTTGGAAAGCAGAATATGTTGCTCCCAATACACCATAAATTATAGCGTTCCCTCCAAAATCCCTCACTAAAAAGACAAGGAAAGGCAGAACGATACTAAATCCAAGTGTACCTATAAAGTTAACTAGCAAGATGGGGTAAAGTTGAGTTACTTCTTTTCCAGTCATTTTCTGAACATCCTAATGCAACCTAAAAGATTCACAATGTTAGACCTTCTTTGATTAATCTCTCGTTTTTTATTCTATGGATTATTATGTAAAAATTGTATTTGAATGCCATCAAAATCAGAAGCATAAAAAGATGAAGCAAACTGCACATCACTTTCGACTAATTGTTCATCAATGTTGATATTAAACTCTGAAAAATGATCCTTGAGCAATCTTAAATCACTATGGTCATTCAAATTTATTGCATAATGATCTAATCCTATATCACTATTGCGCGCAGAAGTAATGTTCTCACCGAGCCATGTGTTTGTAGCAACATGGTGATGATACCTATTTGATGCAAAGAAATATGCTCCAGGGTAAGTAGCAGTATGATTTAGCCCTACAATTTCATTATAGAATGTCTTTGCTTTACCAAGATCAGAAACATGTAAATGGACATGGCCAATTGACGTTGTTGGAGGAAGATGATCCCATTCCACGTCAACTGCAATTGATTCTTTCAATAGATTTTGCGTGTCTAAAGGCTCAGTAACAATTTGTACTCTACGATCAGTCCATTTCCATCTTAAAGGCGATCTGTCGGTATAAATTTCAATTCCGTTTAAATCCGGGTCATGTATGTAAATAGATTCTGACACACCATGATCGGCCATGCCCTCATAAAATTCAGGATTAAGCTTTTCTTGTATATGCTTGAGAAAAAGCGATAGAAATTTTCTTCCTGGTAACAATACTGCAAAATGATACATTCCTGCTTTGGGTTTATTTCGATTTATGGAAACGACCTTGTTGTCAGATTCTGATAACGCAACCAAAAATGAACCCAAATTACTATCGTCTAATGTTGCAGATAACAATGCTGTTTTGTGCTCTTTTCTTGCGACATTAAATCCAAGAATCGATTCATAAAACTGAAGCGACTTTTCTAAATCAGATACATTAAGGTGGACATGATCTATTTTTAGATTGGGAGGATTAAACAATACTCTTTATACAATTAAGTCTTATTTAAGCGATTTACAAACAGATGATAATAAAATATATTTGGATACTCACTGTAGTATCATACGAAAGTAGGAATTAAAAAAGTTACTTAGCACAACTCTTTTAATTCCCTTATTTTCTGTAGCGCCTTTTTGATAAAAAACTTCCCACAGCTGTATCAACTGAATAATTCTTTGAATGCCACCTTTTTATGAGACAAGGACTCCTTGATCAATATTTCTCTCAAACCGATTCACCAGTACCAGGCCAGCTCCTCTAGTATTATTGTTGTTCTTTTTAACATTTTGACATTCTTTCGCTAACTTTTCTTCCTCTAAACTCGTTCCAAACAAAATATTTAATTTCTCAATAGATCTAGTACTGATTATTGGCTGGCATCTTTGCGATTACCAATTATACAGCAGATAGAGAAATCTTGGTTTCATATTTCATTAATTCATTGCAGATGCTTCAACATAGAGGAAAAGCTTACTGGAAGATAATTATAGATAATTTGATTTCTAGTGGCATTGGCCCAATCCCTGCAGACGGTTCAATTCCAAAAATCGTTAATGAAAGTAGTAACCTTAGATATATGATCGGATTAGGCTATTTATCCAAAAGAACTCCTAGATTTAGAAGTATGAATAAGATTAGCGTAGTACTTGACGGATTCTTTGTTGACATTGAAAAATTGCATCTGCATCCACTTGTGGGCGATGCCGCTAATGGCGATTCACTTTACAAGATTTACTGTATTTTTAAAAAATTACTAATCGAGCAGGGGAATGCTGAAAAAGCTTGTGAATTTTTGGACAGACATTTGAGGGGCAATCTAACTATGATGTATGATGGAAAGATCTATTCATATAGAGATTCCACTGGGTTTAAACCACTTGTAAGTGGTGCGGACAAGAACAATACAGTCTCTATAATAGCTTCAGAAAATTCGCTCAGCATCCCTTTTCCAAACATGAATTTTGAAGATGTAAGACCAGGACAATTAATCAAAATGGATGTTGAAAATGGTCAACAAAAGATACTATCCCTGCCCACTACGAGGACAATGATAGATCCCTTTGAATTCATCCGAGAATCCCATGTTACTGCTACTATTAATGGAAAAGGAATTTATGAAATCAGAAAGAGGATTGGAAAAGTGCAGGCAGATTTTCTTTCTACACATTCTAATATCGATATTGATGCTGCATATGCAGAACCCGACTATCCTAGACCAATGACTCTTGGCTTTAGTGCAGAATACAGAAATCATATTCCAAAATTCGACTTAGGTGAGGCTATAATAAACGACAGGTACGATGATTCCGATAGAATGATAGATTTTTCTGAGAATATTAGCAAGAATAAGATGATAACTTCCGGAAAATCATTAAAATATATTCTCAAACACAAAATTAGTCAAAAAAACATTGGTTTAATTCAAGGAACAATTCAAACAGGAATCACTGCCAAGGAAACTATCTATTATCTAAGAAAAGTTGGTGTCAAATCAGTTTCTATTATCGTCAGCTATGTCCCAACTGTGGACGGACGACAAGTTGGTCTCTATACCCAGAACAGAGAATTGATTGCTCATAAATATATCGGACAAGTACCCTCACTTGGGGAACTAAATACCAGAATTTCTAAAGAGTTGGGCGCAAATAAGGTATTTTATAATTCTCCTTCCATTCTCTCAAAGGGTATCGGGATTTCAGAATATAATTTATGGTTTCCAGAATGGATAAGATTTTTAGAATATGAAAAGAAATGACATTTAAACGCGATGACGATCTTGACCATTGGGAAGGTGATCCTATTAAAAAAATCTCAATATTGAAAAAAAGCGTAATAGATGGGATAAACATAAATAACTTTGAGATCAGACAATATACTCATCATTGTTCCCTTCAAAGATATCATACAATATATACTATGTATATGGAAACCGACAAGAACAAGATTGAGACAAAGTACAACAAAGGCATGCAAATGGGTGAAAACAATATTGAAGGCATAGCGAATTGTATTACCAATTTGAATGGTGTTTATTCAACAATAAATCGTCTATTAATTGAACTGGAGAACTAGATGTATTAGAATACCTTATTGTTCAAATAAACGTCATTATTTCGGTATCCATTGTTTAACCAAAGACAAGTAGAGATATTAAATCTCAAGATAGCTTATTCACCTAAATTTTGCTACCCAATGTAGGCGATGAAGATAGAATATTTACTAAATAATGAACATTATTTCAATTAATTAGGCAAAAAAGTAATAAAAAACAGCATAATACCTTTTTCTTTTGAAATTACTTTTGGTTTTTCAAACCATTTAATTGCAAAAAATGAAGCTACAAGTTAAAAATATTTGACCAGAATAACTATTTGACTTTTTACCTCTCAAGCTATCAAGAAGAGGATGTGCTACCTTGCAAAATCAACCCATTTACCTTAAGGCCATAACTCTAAAAGATATTAGCGATGTTGATTCGATTAAGGATGATGCTAAAAAGCACATGATTCTGATAGTACGAATAACACCCATGGCCCAGAGGGATATAGAAACTCTACGAAAGGTCATAGATGATTTGTATAGTTTTGTTAAATCAGCAGGCGGAGACATTGCAAGATTGGGCGAAGAACGGGTAGTAATTACACCACCCGATGTAAAGATTTGGAAAGGAGTACAGGATCTTAAATAATCTCTTTGCAAGCTCACAATACTTTTATTGATTCTTGAACAAGTGGGTGGAAACTTTGTACCTTGAATATTTTGTTTATCGAATTTGACAAGTTTTGACATTTCTTACCTTCCCCATGATTAGTAATTACCTTTTTTAGCTTTGGTTTCAATCGATTTACGTATGCCAATAACTGATTGTAATCACTGTGCAAACTAAACCCTGGTATCACATCAATATTGCACTTAACTTCAAGATTATTACCGCCTATAGTAATATTACGCTGTCCTTCTTGTAACAGTCTTCCTGGTGTAGATTGAAATTGTTCGGATAATAATATAACTTTACTCAGAGGATCACTTGCTATTTGATTCAGATATGTAATTGATGGGCCATCCGTGAGCATTGAAGATGGACACAATATTATTGATCTATTCCAGTTCACAGATGGTTCTAAACTGACAAGACTGTTAATATAAAGAGGATCTTCAGTTCGCTCACTTATTCGCTGTTTTAGTGCCTTTGATAGATATTCCGAATACATCTCGTAAAAAAAGAACATATCCAGTATTTTTTGATCCACAAAAATATTTTCAGGATTTATTTTATTGATGCTCCTAAACATTCCTAAGGTGACACAAATTTCCTGTGATAAACCGAGTACAGGGACAGGAATCAGTACACGTCCACCATCATGAATGGTCGAATTGATGCTTTTGACTATGTTTTCTTCTGCTACTTCTCTAGTAACAAATTTATCGTCTCTATTTCCGTTAGTACTTTCTAGTACTAGTGTTTCTACTCTTGGGAAATTCCAAAAAGCGTTGTCCACAGTGTTTAGTCTCCCAAATTTTAAATCACCGGTATAAAGTATATTGTAATCACCATTTCCAATATGCATGTGTGTAGAAGCAGAACCAATCATATGTCCTGAATTTGCAAAAGTTATTCTTACGTCTGGAGAGATATCAGTAACTGCTCCAAAATTAAGAGGAATTACCTGAGTGATTAAACTTTCAATATCCCTTGATGAGTATAAAGCCCCTTTGGTCCTTGAAGCATAATCCTGTAGTATTGATATCATAAGTGGAAAAGTAGGTTCAGTGCAATATACCGGACCATCATATCCATATTTGCATAAAATAGGTACAGCTCCACAATGATCAAGATGTGCGTGGGAAATAATAACCGCGTCGATTTCATTCATACCAATCCCATAAATATCTAATCGTGGCAAAATGTCATTGTCTTCGTGTTGATGACTCTTAATACCAAAATCGAGGAGTATCTTACTTTCATGAGTAACGATCAACATCGCGCTTCTACCAATTTCTGAGAATCCGCCCAAACAAACAATACTTGCTTCTTCAGAACCAGCAAGCTTTTGTCTAAATATTTTTTCGCCAACTCGTTTATAAAAATTCATTCTTTCTTCGGACGAATTGTGTAATATTTGATTTATGAATCTAATTAGCTTTAAGTCACTTGTGACATTTCTATAAATTAATTTCCATCCTGTTTTTTCAACTAGTTGAATTTCTAATTGGCTGAGTTCCGTTAGAGTTCTAAAATCGTTGACAAAAATGGTTGCTTCCCCAAGAGCAGGATCAAAAAAAATTTCAGAGATGGTGTTTGGATAAGAAGTGCTAGAACGAATTATTTGTTTGACCGCGTCCTCAGAAGACCTGATGGAGGTATCAGTTCTTATAACTATTCTCTTTTTTATTGAATTCACCATTTTAGAAATGATTTCTTGATTTTCTAAAAGGGTTGTAGGTTTTCTTGAATATAATACAATAAATGGTCCCTCGTATTCTATTTTGGTTATTTCGGATTCCGAGGGAAGGTTATTTAGAATAGCGGCAACAATGTTTTGATTGCGTTCTTCATCCTGTACTTTATCATACATATCAATATTTCACTAAGTTATATTCTCTTCATTTAGAAGTTTGTACATTGGAGTGTATGATGAGCTAAATAAAGGTTCTTAAACATATGCATCTTGCAACCCACTCTGTACACCAATGGATATTACCAACTATTACAATTTACTGCCAGATTCGATTGATTCTAACCGCAAAGCGATAGAAATAAAATAAAATATAACAATGATATAGCAAGATTAATTGACATCGGATCCCAATCATTTAATGGAATTACCAAGAAAGATACTGATTGGTAACGATGTAATCTATCAACTTGGATCATTCATAAGAGATTTAAATGATAAAGCCTCCATAGTCGCTGTCATCTCCGGAAATACTGTAAAAGCAAGAGTAGGAAAAGAATGTGCGGAAGCCCTGGATAGCTCATCTTTGAAGCATAAGTGGATTGAGACTCCAAATGCATCCATGAATGATATTAATTCTTCTCAATTACTTGTTAGAAAAGAGCAACCCAGTTTTATTGTAGGCGTGGGAGGTGGAAGATCAGTTGATGTTGCAAAAATGATTTCTTTTAATCTTAACATTCCATTTATCAGCGTACCCACTTCAGCGTCACATGATGGAATTTCAAGTCCCTTTGTCTCTATCCGTGGTAGAGATAAGCCCTACTCACTCAAGGCCCATGCCCCAATCGGGGTAATAGCAGATACTAAACTTATTTCAGAAGCGCCTTATAGACTCCAGGCTAGTGGATGCGGTGATCTTATTGGCAAAATCACTGCGGTTAAAGATTGGGAGCTTGCAAGAGATGATAATAACGAATATTTTGGAAGTTATGCCGCAAATCTAGCAAATATGAGTGCAAAGATAATAATTGAAAATTCTAGCAAATTGTCCTATCGTGCCAACATAAGGACAATTGTAGAGGCACTAATAAGTGCGGGAGTTGCCTCTTGTATTGCCGGTAGTAGCAGACCATGTTCAGGCTCCGAACATTTGTTTAGCCATGCATTAGAATATGTAGCAAAGACCAATTGTGGTTTGCATGGAGAGAGGGTTGGTATTGGTACAATAATGATGTCAAAAATTCACGGATTGGATCATGATGTCATCATCAGGACACTGCAGAATATTAAGGCTCCAACTACTGCAAAGGAGATTGATGTAACAGAAGACCAAATCATACAATCATTATTAATTGCTCAATCACTCAGACCTGAAAGGTATACTATCCTTAACAAATTCAAAATGGATAAAAGATCAGCTAGAGAATTAGCAAAATCGGTCAGCGTCATCTAGATAAGTAAGAGAAGGGGAATCTAGATTACAATGCCCTAGGATACACCCATTTTAAAAGATCTTATTTCTTTTGTGGCTTTGGTTCTTCCTTTGGTTTTGGTTCTTCCTTTGGTTTTGGTTCTTCCTTTGGCTTTGACGCAGTCTTTGCTTTATTGTAAATTTCCAAAAATTTTATCCTCTCAATAGCCGGAATGAACTTGAACAAATCAGTTGATATTGCCTTTTTTATGACCTGAAGTCCTTCTATTAAGAAGGATTCTTCGGGCAAGGTAATGGCAATTTCAGATTTATCAAAAGAGATTGAAATTTTGTCACTATCAATAAGGAGTCTTCTTTTGACAAGAGAAGATGCTTTCTCTTCGTTAGTTTTTAAGATCTTTAGAATGTTGACATTATAATTTAGCGTTTTTCCTGCTAACCTATGATTGAAGTCAACTTGAACTCGGCCGGATCCGATGAACCTGACAAATCCTCGTCTGTCGTCTATGTCGACTACATCTCCAGCCTTAATTTCATCAGCCTTGTCACCGAATTTTCTTTGTGGTATCATTCTAACCTTGTTTGGATCTCTCAAGCCAAATGCCTTGTCAGGAGGTATATCAACATCCAAAGCATCACCAAGTTTTGCAGTTGATAGAATTTCATCTAGGCCCTTCAATACCCATCCTTCACCTATTGACACTAACCTGGGTTCATATTTTATGCTTGGATCATAGAGATCAGATTTTTTTGCATTTTCCTCAACAGTGGTCTCGAAAATTTCATTCGAATCCTTAACTTTAGCGGTATAGTCTATAAGAATAAGCGATCCTTTTTCCATTGTCACGAAATTTGCTGTCGGTTTACCATAATATTAAGCTTAACAACTTGCCATCTTTAACTCAGCATATTATTTGCAACGGATAATCCATCCTTAATGGGAGGTACACCCAGGATCGACATTGATGATGAGATTGCAGAGAGAGTTCTCATAACGTGGTAACTGCTTACTTCACCCATGCATCCTACTCTAAAAACCTTTCCCTTAAGCTCACCGAATCCCCCTGCTAACAACACCTTAAACTTAGATGAAATCAGCTCACGAAATTTTTTGTCATCAATACCAGGAAGATAATTTACTGCAATTACAACATTGCTTCTAGAATTTGCATCAGCAAATGGAGTGAAGCCCAAGGCTTCCAGTCCTGAATAGAATGCATTAGCACATTTTCTGTGTCTCTCAATTCTATTGTGAATTCCTTCTTCGAGAATAATATTTAATGCCTCTTGATAAGCATAGAAAAGGCTAAGGGCAGGTGTAAAAGGAGTTTCAAAACTGTCATTGTAGTATTTGAAATATCGTTTTAGGTTCAAATATTGACTGGCCGGAGGATTCTCTATCATGTATTTTTTTGCTTCCTTGCTTATAGAAATAGGGGCTATTCCAGGGGGTGCAGCTAGTGCTTTCTGAGTTGCGGTGAAACAAACGTCTACATTCCACTTATCCACTGGTAATTCATCGCCGCCGAGAATTGAGACTGCATCAACTACAAAAAATGTTCCGTGGGCCTTACAGATATCACCTAATTTGGATAAATATCTCAAAGTGGTTCCTGTAGATGTTTCATTGTAAACCACGTATAGCGCCTTAACTTTGGAGTTTTTTTCAAAAGCTTCTTGTATTTTTTCTATTGGTGGGTTTTGTCCATACGGTGAATTTATCCTGATAGTTTTTCCACCATAGTTATCTATCAGATCGGCAAGTCTGGTACTAAATTCTCCATTTACAGGTATGATCGCCACGTCCCCCTTTTTAATTAGATTTACAACAGAAGTTTCGACGGCCCCAGTACCCGATGTTGTAAGTACTACAATGTCATTTTCGGTTTCAAATACTTTTTGTGTCTTACTGACGATATCTTTGTATAATTTTCTAAAGTCATCACTTCGATGGTTTATCATCGGAGTCAGCATTGCGTTAATAACTCTATTAGGAACGTTAGTTGGACCTGGAAGCATCACAAGGTATTCCAATTACAGTCATGAAAAGATTATAGCCAATATTTATAATTACGTAATAATTGGAAAAAGACATAAATGATTTTATCTAGCCTTAAATTATGCCTAACGAACGTGCCAAGAGAATCCTTGATTCAACAGTTGTCAGCGGAATTAATGCGTTGATGGTTTTCAAACCTGAAAATATTTTCTATTTGACAGGTTTTTGGGGGGAATCTGTGGCCATATGCACCCATGATGAAACCAAACTCTTCGTTCCCAAATTAGAAAGCAGCAGGGCATCAAATGAGTCCAGATATTCGGAAATTATTACTACGGAACGCGGCGTAGGATTGATTAAATCAATAATACCCTACTTAACAAAACATAGATTTTATTCTGACTGTAGTGATTATGAAACAATTCAAGCAATTTTACCACAAACTGATAACAGTAAATTTGTATTGGATGAAGGTCCATTTCGAAATTCAAGAATTATCAAAGATGAATACGAAATTGAAAAAATCATGGAGGCGTCGCATATAATAGACAAGCTATATGAAATATGCAAAGAGGAGATAAAAACAGGACTTACCGAAAAACAATTGCAGTCAAAATTACTCTTTGAAGCAATGAATCTGGAAGCAACTTCTACATGCTATCCTTATACTTTAAATCCATTCATAATTGCTGGCGGACCAAATAGTGCTCTACCTCATTTCGAAACATCAAACAGAGAATTTGCCGATGGGGACTTAGTAGTCGTAGACTTAACGCTCAGATATAAGGGGTATATTTCTGATGCCACACGTACATTTGCCTTAAGCAAGCCAGATCCGATAATGTCCCAGGTGTACGATCTTGTCAGGAAATCTCAACTACAGGGGCTCGAAAATATAAAGGAGGGGATTGAGTGTGGAAAAGTTGACGAAGAATGTCGTAAAGTAATATCGGATGAAGGGTACGGAGACAATTTCATTCATTCTACTGGACATGGAGTGGGTTTGGAAGTTCACGAACAACCGTGGATACGTCAAAATGAACCAAAGAAACTAACCAGAGGTATGGTTGTAACAGTTGAGCCTGGTGTTTACATAAATTCCAAGTTTGGTGTAAGAATCGAAGACACGGTAATAGTTAATGACAGTGTCAAAGATTTTGCCCTAACTAAATTTACCAAGGAGTTATTAATTCTGTAATCAAAAATCTCTTATTGTCCAATGTTAAGCTTTTTTGAAATTATCGTTACTAATTTTCTAGCTATTTCCTTCTTTGATTCAAGTGGAATGTGAGTAACGTTTTTTTCTTTATCTATTATGTAGATTTCGTTTGTATCAGAACCAAAGTGGCATCCTTTTTTTGAAACATCATTGGCTACGATTAAATCACCATTACACTCCTTAAGCTTAGCAACGGCTTTTTTCAGCAATGCCCCTTCTGAAACACCATATTCCGCTTTAAACGCCACCAAGAAAATTTTCTTGTCAAAATCCTTTATCCTGTCGATAATTTTTGGAGTTGGAACAAGTTTAATAGTTGTAGTTCCATTTCGAGTATCTATTTTGTTGGGGGATTTTTCTCTGGAGTGCGCCACGGTGAAATCGGCGACCGCGGCAGCATGAAATACAATGTGTTGCTTTTCTCTCGAAATTTTTTCTCTCAAGACATTTAGCATTTCTTCAGTAGTCTTAACTCTTACAATATTCATTCTTGAATCATCCTGGATATTCAAGGAACCATGGCCGTAAACAAAAGTTACATTGTAACCTTTATCTGCGCAATATTGTGCTATATTCAAACCCATTTTTCCAGAGCTTAAGTTGGTCAAAATTCTAATCGAATCAACATATTCAATAGTCGAACCTGCCGTTACCAATACATTTACTCTTGGCTCAATTTTTCCCTTCTTATTTGGAATTTTACTAATAACAAATTGCAATACCCTATCTGCAGAAACGACTTTGGCTTTATCTTCTGATATTGATGGTTCTAATATCAATACTCCTAATGACTTTAATTTCTTTATATTATCTGCGATAATGACATTTTCATACATGGCCTCGTGCATTGCAGGAGCAATAACAATGGGTATTTTTGATCCGAATGCTACACTCAGAACAGCGGTCACTGGATTGTCTTCTATTCCATTGGCAAATTTACCCAGAGTGTTGGCGGTGCAAGGATATACAAGAATTAGATCCGACTTTCCATAATTGGCAAGGTTGATATGTTCCAGCTCTGATGTTAATTCCGTTATAGTTTTGTTCCCTGTAGCCCAATTCATTATTTCTGCGGTCAGTAACTTGGAATTGGTTGATTTTGACATCACCGGGTGGACTTCTGCTCCATATCGCATAAGGATTCGACTAAGATCTATTGCTTTGTAGGCAGCAACACTTCCAGTAATGCAAAGGACGATATTCATTCCTTTCAGGACATTGCTCTCTTGACCTATGATTTCCTTTGAAACATGTTTTTGATTTCGAGAATTCTCTGAACTAATCATACCTAAACCCTTTTGAGCATTTCTTCGAGTTTAGCAAACTCTTCTTCGTTCATATGGTAAGTATGTTCTTCTTGTGGGAACTTTCCGGATTTAACCTCATTTTCGTATTCTTTTATTGCATCAAATATTTGTCCTGACAAGTCTAGATACCTTTTTACAAATTTAGGCTCCATATCCTTATACAGGCCCAACATATCATAAATTACCAAAACTTGTCCGTCGACATTGGGACCACATCCTATCCCTATTATTGGTACTTTAACAGATTTAGCTATGATTGATGATACTTCGTTGGTAACTTTTTCAAGAACGATGGTAAAAACACCAGCTTCTTCTAGTGCCCTTGCTTCGCCAATTAGCTTTAATGCATCTTCAGCCGTTTTTCCTTGTGAGCTGTATCCATGGTATAACGGACTAGTCTGAGGCTGTAATCCTATATGTCCCATTACAGGAACACCAATAGCTGTCAAATTCTTGATTATCTCGACAATTTCGGTTCCACCTTCTACCTTAACTGCATCACAACCACATCTCAGGAATTTAAGGGCGTTTTTAATCGCAATCGTTAAACCTGTTTGATAGGATCCAAATGGCATGTCAGCAACTATTAATGGCCTTGTTATTGCATTAGCTACCCCTTTGCAAAACGTCAACATTTCCGTCATGCCGATCTTCCTTGTCGAATCATAACCGAGCATGACGGTAGCAGCACTATCGCCAATCAGGACTATGTCCAAATTAGACTCATTACAAATACGAGATATAGAATAATCATAAGATGTTAGCATTGTTATTTTTTCCTTGTTCCTTTTCTTGTCTAAAATTTCGGAAATTGTAACTTTTGATTTCTTTTGGCCGCTCATTTCATATTCCTTTTGTAATTACTCGTAATGAGTTGCGTATATTTTCTTTGTTATCAAAATTCTTAATCAAATTCTGTAAATATGTCTTTTGCTGTTTGACAAGTTGTTCTGACAACCTTATCATATTTGGTATTACGCGCACAATATTATCAATAATAGTAACGTTTGATGCTATCGCAGTTCTAGATAGTGGATTCAGATCGACAGAAATGACTTTCTTACCCATCCTTACTAGATTTTCCGTTCTATCGCCATCTTCTAATGCAACTAAAACAGTATCAGAGTCCATTATTCCTTCTTTATCAACAAACTTGCGGTTACTTGATATGCCATAAATTATGGACTTTGCCTTAGTTTCCACTCCCAGCACTTCGTGTGAACCTTCCTTTCTTAATATCCGTGCTATTGCCTTGGATCTTGCCACATTCCTATGAAAAAGATTCACTTCAATTCTTGATTTAGTAACATAACTTAGTTTGACTAAATCTTTAGCACATAATGCAGCAGTGTTACCATTTGTGGATATAGTTGATTTATCTGACAATAATAGTAAACATACTGCGATTTTTTCAGCGTTGTATGCATACTTTGTGGTTTTCTCTCCCAGCAAATAATCAAATGCTTCACCCCTACCATGAGCAATTAGTCCTTGTGGAACGACTATTCCTCTATTGAATCCATCAACCAGTTTTTCTCTTATAATGAGCGAGCTTGCTCTAGGATGATTTGATGGGATTTTATGTGTCATTTTTTCTAATTATTCTGGCGCCCTCATTTTCGATATCAGAAATAAATAATCTGGCAGGGAAATTTTTTGAAATCTTGCCAATTGCGTTTAGTTCATTTTCTTTGACTATTGTGAAAACGGTCTGCCCAAACAGAGCCGTACTTCCAGAAAAACCGTTTTGTATTAAAATATCAATCAGACTACTACAGTATGTATTTGCATATCCCAAAGATGTTGAAAACTGGTATGACAGATCCAAGAAGTCCGAGATCTTTTTTGTCTTTAGGACCTTCATAATCATCTTGTTACAATCATGGTTTGATATCTTTCTGATGCTGTCGATAAAATACCGGGTAAAAATGGGTGAAAAACAGAAAATTGCTATTTTATAATTATTTATTTTTATTACGCTTGTTTTTCCAATACCAGGTGCTCCTGCTTTTGTCCGAAGACACAGTCCTCCGTAAAATTCTGAAAGTACCGTACCCAAACCTGTTTTGCACTCTATCTCACCCTTATGAGCTATCTGAGCCGATTCTATATCGGAAAGACCCAATGAAAGTGCTTCGTTGAGTGCATACGACAAACTTAGTGCTGCAGATCCACTAGTACCAATTCCATATCCTATTGGTACATCGACTTCATGATTTACTTTTAGAAAGTACTTTTTGTTTACTTTATCCAGGAATTCTTTAATGACATTTCTTGAAACCAGAGCATCTTTCGAAATGGCACCGTTGATTTGAATAATGAAATTATTCGTCTCACTGTCATAGAGCTCGACTGTGGTCCTTACTCCCTTGCTAATTGAGACACCTGCCCCGAGAGAGCCTTGTTTTAAAATAGATTCGCCTATGACCTCACTATAAAATCCGGTAATATGGCTGGGACTATACGCCTTGGCGATAGAAATGGCTGGATTTATCTCTAAGGTCATTTTCTACAATAATATAATATTTTGAAAAATATAAGAATAATGTTTAATTAATTTATATGCATTTAAATTAGTATGTTTCAGAACGAACGACGCTTACAGAAAATTGGAAGCAGTGTCTTGATGTCATTGCCAGCCGAATGGATAAAAACGCTAGGTCTCAAGAAGGGAGATATACTTACTATCGAAAATAACGATGATAATTCTATCACGATCTTTCCCGCCACTGATAAAAATAGTCAAACCAAGGAAATAGCTATACACCTATCAAATCTTTCTCATGACAAACTGATAAACCAGATATATGGAGCATACCTGTTAGGTTATGACTTCATAAAGATAGTCGGCAAAACTCAAATCGATTTTAACAATCGAGAAATTGTAAAAAAAGCGATGCGAAATTTGATTGGTCTTGAAATAGTTGACGAAGACGGGCTGAACATGACCATCCAGTTCCTCTTGGACGCTCATTCTATGAATATCTCAAAAATCTTGAAACAAATGAGCTCCATTGTGAGTGGTATGCATCGGGATATTGTTAACGCTATGAAAAGTAGAGATACCGATATCGATTTAGTTGTGAGGGGAAGAGATGATGAAGTAAATAGACAATATTTTCTAATTGTACGATTAATTAGAACGGCAATGATGGATCGCAGATTGGCTTCGAGTCTTGATCTGAGTAATATCGATATTTTAGACTATAGAATTGCAGCAAATCATTTGGAAAATGCGGGAGATCTTATTTCTAAATTGTCCTCCCAATTATCAGGATTTTTCGATGAAATTAAGTATGAAAAAATAATTGACGCAAATTACTTGATTATGGAAATGCAAGAAAAATCAATATCTGGATTCATAACCAAAGATACAGAAAAGTCCTCTCAGGTAGTAACTCTTTTCAATAGGTTTAACACAATATCTACCTTCCTAAAGAATGATTATATCAAGATAGAAGGTGATTATCAATCTGTATTGAAGATAATAAACATAGTATACACAATGGACGAAATAGCAAGGTGTTGGACAGATATTACTGATTTAATAAAACCAATCTATTCGATTAGATGAAAAAATTAGGAATTTGATTTGTTTGGCAAATAATCTGAAATCATCATAGTAGAATATTTATATTCATTATAATATTATCATTTTCATAACCAGAAAAACTGTTTACGGTAAATGTCCAAAATGTAGGACTAAAAGTCAACTTGAAGTACTTTCAAGTAATCCTGGAAATGAGAAATTTAGATGCAATATGTGTTATAACAAATTTACAATGGATGAGCTTTAAGATAGTAGCCAATCAATAGTGGGTATATTATATTGTAAGATTAATGAATTTGTGACAAATTAATTCAGGCGACACTGGACTAATAATATAAGGAATTAATATTGAAATATGTGCGTGTCCAAGTTAAGACAAGATTGGATACTTTAGACGATTCCCTGCGTGATTTAAATAAGAACAAAGAGCGGAATACTTATTTACCTAAGCAAGGATCATTCCATGAATCATCTTTGCAATATCCAGTAAAGATTGGAGATGAATATGACGTAGTCATCCTTGATATGAGCAGGAATGGCGATTCTGGCGTTACACGAATAAGAGGTCTGATCACTTTCGTTGGAGGGACAAAACCTGATGATAGAGTAAAAATCAAGATTACCAAGATAGGAAAGGGATACGCCAGAGGACAGTTGATTTCATATTTAGATTCATAAATTATCTAATGGTACATGACCATGACTAAATTTATTTCCAGCATCTTTATCTAGCGTCCAACTACTCCAATTGTTCTAGCAGTTTCGAGTGCGTTGTTTTGATCAATAAAGTATATATCTTGTCCATTAAAACATGTGGTGTTGAAAATTTTTCTCGTCTTGGTTCTTTTGTTCATTCTCCCATTTTGGGAAGTAGACGCTGCTAAGTATGCAACAGTACCAAATCCATCACCGCCTAACGAGCTTGTTGTAAAGTGCGATAGTGGGAATTATTCATCTACTGCGTGCAGTATTGCCAAAGACCTATCCTCTCTTTCGCCAACTAACATCGCTACTTATGGTTTAGTCAACCAAGAATCAACAGTAATTGAGCAAAGCCTCAAACTCTTGGACAATTTCACGTTGACTAAAGTCTTGCAAAGTATCACTGGAGAGGAGCTTGCTCAAATTAGACAAAAATTGACAAATCAAACCTTCGACGATATCGTACCTGAACCTCTGCGTGAGCCCTTACTGAATAGACTATCCCTCAATTAGTAAATGTTATTGTTTTATTATTAAAGCTGTAAACATAATATTTCAAATAGAAGCGCTGTTCTTAGCGTTTCTTCATTTCTACATCGATTTCAAAAAGTTCAATTTCCATCCGGATCTTAATTTGGAATTATGAAAATTAGTATCCTGCTGATCAAATAAGGTTTTATTTATGCAAGTACTAAGTTTGGTATGGAATATTTCCTAGGAACACCATTTTTTGAATAAATTGGAGCGATCCCATAAGGTTCTACTTTTTTTGGCTAGTGTAATTGTAAAATCTTTTCTAATGTCAATAGTTTCTAGTTATGTTTTTTGTGGTAGTACCAGCCCATATGTACTTTTTTTCCATTGTATTAACAATGTTCCTTTTGTTGGTGGGAGTATAGCAGCTGTTGCTATCAGTGGTGCTATTTTTGGATATTATATCACAAAGCTTAGATCATTTGATTCAATATTTCCAAATTTAATGATGGGTGATTTTATAGTTACTGCAATGTATTTCGGAGTTTCCTTTTCTGCTACTTCATTTATCGTATCGAAAGTGATGTTTTGGTTATTCGGTATATGGATATTGGGTATGCTTCTCGCTCCTTTCAACAAGGATCGTACTATTCTAAAAAAGGTAACTGAATACGGCTCACTAGTTGCATTAGGAATCTTACTTACTGCGCATTTTATTCCATATTTACAAGAATTTCAATCTTCGTATACAGTTGGAATGATGGTAACTAGTATTTTGAGTTTATTTGGAGCCGGTCGAGACAAATAATTGGTTTTTTGGGCCAACTAATAAACAGATATAACATCAATTGAGTTAGGTTAAGCGTTTATACAACACTTCATGATTTCCTGTTGTATTATCTTCCCATACCATGTGAACTCCATTTCGTGATACTGTAATAGAAGGACATTCTGAGACTCCAGTGTTGTCGCTAACATTTACTGGCATCTCTTTGCCAGATTCATTAATTTTACTCGTGGTCAGGTAGATATCTTGATTACCATTTATATCATCTTGCCATGCGACGTATATAGTGTCATTAATAATCATATTCTCTACATTTGACGAGTTAATAGAAGGTATGAGAATTGTACTCCCAAAATCGTTACCATTGTTTTCGCTGCTTTTAATGTAAACATATTTTTTATCTACCGGCAAATTGCTTGTCCAAGAAACTAGTGCACGATCAGCAAATGCAGCCACTTGAGATTCGCCCCCATCTATTCCTTGGGTATTTAGTATTCTAGGATTAGTATCATTATATACATTATTGTATTCTTGACCTTTAATAAAGAAGATTTCTGTACCTTTGTCCTTATTTTTGTCCCATGTTATGTAATAACCTTCTACATTTGCGGCTATCTTGGGATAAGTTTCTGCATCAGCTTTGCCAATTTCTCTTGATTTTCCGAAAGTTTCACCCCCATCGTCACTTTTACTAAACAATACCTTATTGTTGATTTCTGTGTCAAGTCCATTCCATACTATGTAGACATTTTTCCCTTTTGCTGCAAGCTCGGCATGATGTGGACCTATTGTGTTCTGATCTATAACGATAATTTCAGAGAATGTCTTGCCACTGTCTGGGCTCTTGCAAAACATTACTTTTCTTTCGCCAGAGGAGTCGTCTACCCATGCTATATAGATATTATCTCCAACGGCTGCGATTTGTGGATGTTCCGAAAATCCAGGATTATTACTAAGGTTTACCGGGTCTCCAAAAGTGTCTCCTCCATCGTTACTCTTCATAAAGAATATATCATAATTTTTACTTGCGTAATTCCCTACAGACTCTTGCCAGACCACATATACACTTTTTGATGAAGAGCTTATCTGGGGATATACAGAGTCATCTTCGTTCTGAGTTAGATTCTTTATTTCACTTTCGGAGATTTTTTTCTTTTCTTTATTGTCTATACCACCTGCCTCAACAATTGTGGATGATCCTATTATGAGTAATGTAATTATAAAAACTTGGTATAGAGGAATTTTCATGATAATAGTAGTATATTTTTAGATATTTATCTTTACATCAGACTTCCATTTATAGCCTGATTCCTAAAGCAAATTTTATACTCTGTAAATACAATTTGTGAAAACTGCTCAGAAACTGCCGATAATATCCTGTACGCCAGTATACCTCATATGATATTTCTTATGGTCGGCATTTTGAACCACTAGATTATCACTTCTTTCAAATCCCCCTCCCCATCTCACAGGAGCTTCCTTTGTTAAATATTCCAACATCTAAAAAGAACTCATGTCTCATCTTACTACAGTTAATCAAAATAATTATGAACCAAAATTCCAAAATGCTTATGAATATCTTGATAATGTTAAACTTGAAATTAGAGGATTAACGTCTGCAATAGAACTTGAAATTCACGATATTGTGTGTGTTGTAGGAATTTCAGAACTTACAAATATACTTTTAACAAGAATTGGCATATGTTGCTTACTTCCTAGAAGATCTTGTGGTTTTATATCCAATCGTACATCTCATTCAAATGTATTAGTTATAGATGCAGGGAACAGTACGGATGTGTATCAGTATGTAGAATTTGGACGACAGTATGGATTGGATACCAAACAAGTCTTACAAAGAGTAGTGGTAACAAGGGTTTTTACATTATATCAACTTGTACATTTAATAGTCTATAAGCTACCAAATATGATTCATAATTTCAATGCTAAATTAATATTGATTCCAGATTTGTTTGATATGTTTATTCAAGATGAAATCGATATCAAAGAAGCTAAATCATTAATAAAAGAAATCATGGATGCCATATTGATATTATCTCGTAAAAATAATACCTTATTTATAACTTCAATACCGCTAAATAAACTTCTTTCTATTTCAGATTTATATTACAATACGCTACTTCTTTTGTTTAATAAAAATATAGAAATTATTCAAAACAAATCCAGTGAGCGATTTAATGTGAAAATAAATGAAAAATTCTGCAAATATGTTACTAATTGTGTTACTATGAATAGGAAATATTTAATATCCAAGAATGACTTACTAATAGTTTCAAATAAGTAGATGATAACATGGGCAGAACAATTCCATCATTCAGAATCTCAAGTACAATTGAAGAGCGCAAAGGGAAACCATTCCGAAATCTCCTTGATAAAACAGACAAGAAGATATTTGATGAAATGTTTTCACTTACACGATTATATAATACTGCATCTTATCAATGTGTTAGACCTGTTAGAATACAGGCTATTTTAATGTCCATCGTATTTCATGATTATAAAAAACTTTTTCAATTATCTAAATCCAATATAAAATTTGCAATGGATCTAACTTAGTGATATATATGATCTTATTTCCAGAAGACGATATTTTAATACGGGAAATCGAATCATGGAAGGGTTTTGCTGACATGTTATATTTAGAGGACAGAAGATTATTTTTACAAATGTTAAATGACTGTAATAGATATAGTAATGCAATAAATGCCAAGGGAGAGCCATTCCCAGCTGAAGCTTTACTGATGACTCTGGTATTCATACAACATAAAATGATTAATTGGTTAATAAAATATCAATATAAGAAATTAAAGTAATCCAACACAAAACCGTTACTTTATTTCGTTTTGAAATCTAAATATCATTACTGAGAAAAGGAAATCTAAATAATATAAAGGTGAGTTTTACATTCTAATATCACTTTAGAATAAATATAATATATCAAAATCTCCGTTAATGGTGAGCGTCAGTGTACTTTGGCGAGAAGCTTGGTTGAAACCTCTCTCTATCTATGATATTGAAACAAAAGTTTGCAAATTCTGTAACAGAAAATTAAGGAATCAAGATTTTGTTACTTCCTGTGAATTCTGCGAAATTGGTATTATGCATGACAATTGTGCCAACGAACACATCTTGAATATACACAAGGCGGAGGTAAGGAAAAAAATAGAATTACACAAGGACAAACCGTTACATGATTTTCAGTAATTTCCAATCAAATTGGCACATTTGCTTAAATATTCTATATTGAAAATATATATTGAATAGATATTCAGATACTAACTAAGAGTAAGCTTAGAAATTCATTAGAAAAGTAATAATGATAACACGTTCTTTATTAAGTATCGAGGACCCATTTTATCTCTAATATTGTTCTGTTGCGCCTCAACATAGTGTAGTCTAAAAAAGTGTACAAAATAGAACAAAAATTTAACCGAAAAGATTATTTACAGGAGGTAGAGCATTTTATGAGGATGAACAAATACGTATACGTTATGCTGGTTTTTGCTGTCGCGTTTACTGCGATGCAACTTTTAACATGGAGTACAGCAGAAGCTGGGAAATATCCGAGGATTAGAGCGGACGCGGGTGATGACTTCAAGGTGTTTGAAAATCAAAATGTGAAACTTGATGGTTCTGATAGTCGAGGCGGATTTAAAAAATTCGTTGATTATAATTGGGAATTAGTCAGGATAAATGGTGTCAAAGTACAAAATAATCAACCCTTTGAAATAGATAACGATAATAAACCTGAAGCTTCGTTCAAGGCTCCAGAAGTCGCAGCCGGGGAAGTTACATATGAATTCAAATTAAAAGTTCGAGATGAGGTTGATAGAGAAGACGATGATATAGTCACCGTACATGTCATGAACCAACAACCTACAGTTCCAGTTGGACCCGCCTAGTGTAAGAAACAGATACACCCGAATTAATCTGTCCATATCATACATGCAGTAAGAAAATCAAACAATAACGGCCCCAGGGCATTTATAATAACAATCTTGGGCTAATACAATTCTTTTTATTATTCATTCTCGCCGCTTTTCATTTCCCTTAGTTTTTGAACTCGTTTTTCTACAGGAGGGTGGGTAGAGAATAGATTAGCAATAGAACTTCCAGAAAGAGCAGGGATAATAAAGAATGCATTCAATTTTTGAACGTTTTCTAACTCCTTTGCTGGAATATTTCCCATTTTGCCACTTATTTTAAGAAGAGCACTAGCCAATTTATCCGGCTTTCCAGTCATTATTGCCCCACTTCTATCTGCCGAATATTCCCGGTATCTCGAAATAGCTCTTATAATCAAGAAGCTTACAACCCACGTTATCAATGCAACTAGAATCACAATTGCCGTACCTCCCGAAGAGTTTCGACCTCTTCCTTGCAATCCACCAAAAAAACTGAATTGGACAAGATACCAGGCTACCATAGAAAATACACTGGCTAATGTTAGAACTAAAACATCCCTACTTCTAACGTGACTCAATTCGTGTCCTATTACTGCTTCAAGCTCATCATCATCCAAGAGATCTAAAATCCCGGAAGTTACTGCAACCAGAGAGCTTTTAGGACTTTTACCTGTGGCAAAAGCATTAGGGACCACGGAATTAACTATTGCAACTTTGGGTTTTGGGATTCCGTTGTTAGCTGAAAGTCTTTCCACAATTTCATGTAGTCTGGGATACTGTTCTTTTGATACGATGGTGGCACCAGAACTCCATAGAACTATCTTGTCGGAGAAATACCATTGCGCTAAAATCATTGCAGATGCTATTATCGCTAGTGGAATGTATCCTACTCCAAGATAGTGAAGTATACTCAAGAATATGGTATATAATATACCCAAGATAGCGAAACTCAAGACCATCCTGGCATTCAGACCAGAATCTACCTTCCATCGTGTATCCATAAGCGATGTATTAGGATTAGGATGTTTACTTAATTAATCTAATGCATTGTTCTAGTCTCAATTGTACGATTAACATGTGATAGACTGAAAAAAGAGGTATGATTTATAGGGGTAAAACAAAAATATAAGAATCAGATTAAGTGACAAAAATCATAACAGCCGAAGAGAAAATTGACAATAATAACAGGCTATTAAATCTGAAGGACTTTAATGAGGTGTTTGAGTTTGTAAAATCTTCTGTGAATTCAGTATTCGAGATGAAGCGAGCTGGTTTGAGCTTGATGCTTCATAGAATGCCTACAAGAGTTGGGGCTTATCACGTTTTGGGCTCAAACGTCATTGCCATCAATAGTATCCTGTTAGAATTGGTAAGAAAACATTCAACATCCAATTATGAGTACAATTCTTATTTATTTACGGTACTTTTGCACGAGTATCTTCATAGTTTTGGAATCCTAGATGAAAACACAGTTAGAAATATGAGCCTAAAACTTTGCAAAAACTTCTTTGGTGAGAACCGCGTAATAACTGTCATTGCGGAAGATCCACTAAAGATTTTTCCACAAATAGGACTAGTAAGATATGATAAATATGAAAGCGAATTTGAACTAATTAGGAATTTTGATAACTCGAATCAGACTTACATACGGTAATAAATTTCGCCAAAATGCCGCGTCCATAATCCATACCACACCTCTACCAGGTACGAAAGGCACTTTCGTCATTGATTAAAGAAAAGAAAAGGAAAGTCTAATTTGGCACCTTAATTGGCTCTAGCTCGAGTTCAGTTTCATTATCTTCCTTTTTCGGTGCTTTTTTATTTGTTAGTTTTACATTCTCCGGGATTTCAAATTCATAGCACATGTTGATCTTGTATGAATGGGTAACTATACTATAAAGCATTTTTGAAAGGCCAACATCAGTTCCAGGAACTCAACCATGATGCTTGCGTTTCTTTGCGGAGAATCTACTAATACTTCGGCCCCAAAAAAAAGATAATGTGTAATACTGCCGTTGTGTTAGGTAAGGAGCTTTCAAATTATACCTTTGGTGAGAAACATCCTTTTAATTCTCGTAGACTGGATGCCTTTTGGTCAAAAATTACTCAATCAACAAACACTAGCTCTGACAATCTGAAAGTAATTTCCCCTGCCATAGCAGATGAACGTACAGTATCTTATTTTCATGACAAAGATTATATCAATTTTGTAAAAAAATCTTCAAAAGATGGAATAGGATGCCTTGACTCCGGTGATACACCCTCCTTCAAGGGAGTGTTTGATGCTTCTATGTATGTAGTGGGATCTACATTATTAGCACTTGACACTGTAATTAATAATACCGACGGAATTATTCATGCATTTAATCCAATTGGAGGTCTGCATCATGCAAGAAGGAATGCAGCAGGAGGTTTTTGTGTATTTAATGACATAGGTGTTGCGATAATGTATGCCCGAAAGAAATATGATTTGAGGAAAATACTGTATATTGATATTGATGCTCATCATGGAGATGGTGTGTACTACGCATTTGAACAAGATCCTGATTTGTTCATAGCCGATATTCACGAGGACGGTTCATTCTTATATCCTGGAACAGGATTTGGATCAGAAAATGGTTCAGGAGCTGGAGAAGGTACAAAGCTAAATTTATCACTGCCACCTGGTGCTACAGATAATGACTTTATTTCGGCATTTATGAAAATTGAAAATTTTATTAATTCTATGAATTTTGAGCTCGTAATATTACAGTGCGGGGCAGATGGCCTATCGGGGGATCCCTTAACACATTTGAAATATACTGAGAAATCACATCAATATGCTGCTCGATTTATGCATAATTTTGCCCATGAGAGATCTAATTGTAGAATTATTGGCCTTGGTGGAGGAGGTTACAACCTACAGAATTTAGCGATCGCATGGAACAGAGTCATTGAGGCATTTGTATCCGACCATCCAGTCTCAAAAAAATAATTCAAGAAAATTCTAATGGATATTGTTAAGAAAGATTTTTTATTTAGGTAGGATAAAAGTATCTTGGACTGATAAAAACAATGTTGAATTTAACTAAATATATGTTTCTGCTAAGCTTGGTCATGCCAATTTTTGTCCTATATGCCACTATGATTTCGACACATTCCTCATTCGCACAAAATAGCCAGGGAATAGTTATTTCGTTGGGCAATTCCAGCTTTGGGCCACTAACTAATACTGACGCAAACCAAGTTAGAGTAAATGTGAAATATACAGTTGAAGATGAATCGCTAAAAAATAAAATGATAAACGCAGTAATGGCAGTGTTTGCCCCAAATGGATCATTTCTGAAGACCACTTCATTTCCTAGCGGTTTTACTGCACAGAGTGATGGAGGGGTACAATCACTAAAGACTACTTTCCAAGACAAGTCGCTGGAAAGTGTGGTGGCCAATATCACATTCACCGACTTGACCAAGTCAAGAGCATTGTCGAACATACTTACAGTCAATCTCGATCTCAAGGATACGCCAACAGTAAGTTCGCTATTGGGGAACAGACCGTCATTTCAAAATTAACCATATTGAACCTTTTAATGGAGGTATCGGTTAACTTTTCTACTCTTCTCTTCTAATAGTTTACTGCTTTCGGCTCTATTTATTTACTGACAAGTTTAAGCTAAACGTGCATGATTCTAACTTTTATATTTTTGATACGAGTCATCAATTCTGAAAACAATGAATAAATAGTTGCCAGATATCCCAAAGTACGCTCTCGCATTTGTAGTAAAAGGAATTGGCGATATTCTAACAAAAACCTTCTACTTGGATTCGGTTTATGAAGTATAAATTCTATTAATTCAATTAAACATATAGAATTGATGGTTAAGATAATGTAGCAAGACTAGAATATTCAAATCGTAATTCTCCGGATTGGGAACTACATCGTTCGCATATTACATACTTAAATAGTATTCCTCATAATAATTTCACAATGTTATCAGTATCATGTAGAGAAGTGGGCGTAGACTGCGATTATGTGGGAAAGGGCGAAACAGAAAATGAATTAATGGATAATTTGATAGAACATGCAATAAAGGATCATGGTTATACACGTGAGGACGTGCTAAAACCCGAGATGCAGGAAAAAATCAAAGCGCACATACACAAATCATAAGACAAAAATTGTTACCACTGTTCGGTCTTAATTACCGGTTTGTGGTACTGTTGTTACTGTAAACGAGAGTCGATATTTATTTTATCTTAGTATTATGGTAAATGGTATCTATTATGACTATGTAAAGTGCATATGTGACATTCTAGTTATGAAGCTTTGGATCCCTAACTAGGATTATTATGCTCAAAACGACAAATGCTGCTTGAAATATTTCTACTAAAATTGCGGTTTCACCTATTGATCCCCCTCTACCATTAATTGGATTCCCTGGAAACCTTGTAATAGTCCAAATGATAATAAAAGTCAGAGTTCCTCCAATACCAACGTAATACCAGGCCTTATTCCATCCTCTTATAGTAGGAATAACCCAGAATATTTGAGCCAGTCCTCCGATTAAGAATAGTAAACCTGTATTAAAGTTTCTGTCAATAGAATTTGCAACCAAAGACAGATGTATTATACCTGCAATAAAGGTACTACTGGCAGCACCATACCTTAAAAGACTAATTTTTTCTCTCATTTTTGTAATAGGTTTATTTAACGCGTTATAAAAAAGAATCGGACATTTATCCCTAATTTGCGATAAAAAATCTTTACAGTATTAAAAAAGCTAGATTAGAGTATTTTCATTGTTACCAACAATTAATACCTATATTCCGTTCCGTTATGGCATTATCATTTGGTAATATTTACTGTGTATGACTCATTTTCCAGCTGCACAATATTTTAATTCTGAAAATCTCGAATTTTTAGATATACGCAATATATTTGACCATTTGTGTTCATAATATAATATGATTGCATAAAAAATATAAACAATATCTAGTATAATTATATGTGAATAAAATATTTCTAAGAATTTTTTTTCTGGTTATTCTAGTTAGTTCAGTTTTAGTATCTGGAAGCTCGGTGAAACTAATAAGTGGTCAGACTTCTAATTTGGTAACAAATGTTACGGATCTCACAAAATCCGATCTTTCTAACGCCGATGTTCAATTAGAAAATAAAACTGTTGATTATTTTAATGAGGCACATGGATATCTTGTATTCCCAAGTAAATCAAATGCTAACACTAGTGAAATTAATAATAACATGAAATATCCTGGAGTCGTTATGATCCATGAAAACAAAGGATTAAATGAGAATATCAAAAATATGGCAGATCTTTTGGCTAAAAATGGTTATGTTGTACTGGCCGTAGATTTATTTAAAGGTGAGGTTACCACTGATCGAAACCGTTCGTCTGAGTTAACCCAACAGATTAGGGATAATCAAGATATAGCGACCTCTAATTTAAAATCGGCGGTTAATTACCTCGCTTCACTTCCGAATGTAAATCCGGAGAAGATAGTATCATTAGGGTGGTGTTTTGGAGGAGGACAATCTTTACAGCTTGCCCTCAACAGTCAGGATCATCCATTGGCAGCTACGATCATCTATTATGGTCGATTGGTAACAGATAATGCGACCCTCGCAACCATAAAGTGGCCTATATTGGGTATATTCGGAGATCAGGATATGTCCATACAAGTTGACACAGTAAAGTCGTTTGAATCAGCGTTAAAATCGAATGGCACACCTAATGAAATCTATATTTACAAAGGAGTTGGTCATGCATTTGCAAATCCATCAGGCGATAATTACGCACCGAAGGAAACTCAAGATGCATGGCAAAAGACATTATCATTTCTTAAGAAGTATACAAGCGCATAAGCAATCATATGAAAGCAACCCAAAAGGAGTTGTGGTCTTACCAAATGGAATTCTGTACTTGCTGCCAATGTCGTTTGCATATAAAGTTGAAAATGTCAGAATTGTCGAAACTTTTCTGAATGCTATAGTTTATGGCAGCACTCTTGGCAAAAGCAATTTACACTCAATTGCCTTCCAAACTAGTTTTTATAATTGGGTGGACATGAAGTAATAATGCACAAAAAAAGCATTGTATCTGTAAAATCAGAGCCAACAGAAAAATACAAAGATAAATTCACGGGAGATTTTGTTATCAAAAGTGTATTAGATAAAGACGATTCAAGCGAACAGGAAATGTATAATGTGACTTTTAAGGCTGGTTGTAGAACTAGGCCGCATATACACGCTTCAGAACAAATATTGATTGCCACCGAGGGAAAGGGGGTAGTGGTGTTCGCAAAAAGGATAAAGATCGATCCAGATCAAATTACTAAAACAGAGATAGAAGTTGAAAGTACCATCATGATGGAAAAAGGTGATGTAATTTGCGTTCCGGCTTTTGTTTTGCACTGGCATGGATGCGTAGATAATAAAGAAGACTTTACTCATATTGCGATACGAAAGAGGACAGAATTGGATAATATTTGGTTCTAAAAAATAACCAGGATTAATCAATGGTAGTTAGTTGACCGTCCGAGCAATAGTTAAGCATCAATTATAGAAACAATTAATTATTTCATTAAATCTTTCGATTCGCGTGAACAAGTTACAATTAGGAGTTCATTCAATTGTCATAATTTTGGTAATTATGGTTGCACGGTGATCATTGATTCAATCTCAATACTCTACAGCTTCTGTCTCCAATGCCATAATATCTGATGAAAGCTATGTTTGACAGAAAACAGAAATGTCAATTACAGCATAGAAATCTGGACACTTGTTGAAGTAGGGCTATTGATATTGTTAGTCAGTCCTGTTTCTGCATCCAAACACGTAGAATTGGACATTAACTCAGGTGAACTTGTTTACTGTATGTATGGCAATCCTCATAAGACTACCGTATTTTGCGATAAGGTAGATAGAAACAATGATCTAACTTTCGCTGACATAGATTTTATGATTGAAAAAATAGTGGCTAAATAGAATGCATCTTTATGTTTTTCAATGACAATCGGCCACCTGAATCTGCATTCAATTTAATCCAAAACTCCCTCCACGCTTCAAATTCTGCTTTGTTGAAAAAGTGACTTGGTGCTGAAACATCACCTTCATTAACTACCTTACCAATCCATTCACTGTCTGTTCCAAAATACTGAATTAAAGTGTACTAAAACAAGTAATCCTTGAGTTACCGTCTCACCATGCTTGCATATATTTGCACAAAAATACTACGATAAAGTGACATAAAATGTTCTCATATTTAGTCAAAAAACAGAAAGTATCTATTATACTTAGACTACCATAAAATTATAGGTAAGTGTAGAATAATGTCGGTTTCTGAAACTTTACGGCCCCATATACCGTCCATATAATGGCTCACTTTCTAGGTATAAAATGAGCCATTTTAGGTCAATTTTAATATGTTATTTTACAATAAAAACATGATTAGAATGCTTGATGAATTGGAAGTTAAAAAGAAAGAAGCGCATACCCCGTCTGTCATCAACCAGTACAAATACTGCAAGTGTTCCATAATACGATCGATTAATCTTTCATTTAATGCAATTTAATCAAAAAGAATGGAAAAGCCGTAGGACAATGTACCCACGCTTTAAGTGGCATCGCCAGTTGGTCGATTAACTGGATTGCCCCTCACGTCAAAAAGTCCCATCCGCCCTAGATCCGTAAACACAGTCTGATGTGCATGGAACATGTAAGTTCCGGGGAACACATATGTAAATTCCATTATGCCCCTATCTCCTTTTGCCAAGGTTACAATATCTGTGAGATAATCTGAAGTTTTATTTGTACCAGCAGAATAATAATCAAACATAGCCCCATGTACATGAATAGAATTCACCGGGTCAAATTCGAGCATATTTATAATAAAAACACGATAAGGTTTACCTGTATATAGAACAATGGGATTTATCATGTAGTCAAATGCTCTTCCATTTACTGTGTAGATTTCATTGCCTCTCTTTTCTTTGATAACGGTTTTGTTGCTTGCAATTTCTTCTTGATTTGAAGGGAGAGAAAGACGCGTCAAGTTACTCATATTGGTATCTATATTAGTTTGGTTGGTATTAGATTGTTCGGTTTTATTGGTTCCCTTATCCTCAGTTGAGGCAATGTGTGGCATGGAGGTAGGTCCTTCCATATCCAAATCCAAATCGTAGCCATTGAGGAGCATGGCCATTTCTGTCATTTGGGGACGAGGATCTTTTGGATCTATAATCATGATACCATATAATCCCCTGTTGATATGATCTGCCGTTGGCTCTTCATGACAGTAATATGGATATACGCCATATGGTCCTGCTGTAAACTCATAAGTAAAACTCCTACCTGGCGAAATGGTCCCCCCTGGGTAACCGGTCATTGAAAGGATATTATTTTTGGCATAATGTATGGATTGAGTATATAATGAATGACCATGAGCATTGTCGTTAGTATTAATAAGTCTAATTCGAACTAAATCTCCTTCCGTAACCCTCATGGTTGGACCGGGGATAGTTCCGTTAAATGTCCATCCCTCAAACATATGTCCCTCATACGAAATGGGTATCTTTTGGTCTTCTTGAACAATAAGCGTGAATTGTCGTACTGTCCTGCCGCTTTCATCCTTTGAAACATGCCCACAGTTGAAATGGGTTAAATATTCAACCGAAGTTGGTTTTTTACTCAGATCCTTAGTACAATTCTTTATCTTATCGTATTTTTCTTGAGAAACGTGAGACTCCGCAGTCTGGCTATATGCCGGTGTATTAGTGAAAGGGCCATTTAAAGACGAAAAAATCATAATAATTATGAAAGCCCAAGCGATAGAATGTGCATTTTGCCAAAACATATCTTATCAACTCTTCCATACTTATAAAAATGTTAATCGATCTACAGCATAAAATGTAACGCAAAAGATAATTGGTAATTTGTTTTTTGCAACACTTTAATAGATCTACAATAATGTTCTAACGAAATGCAAAAGAATTCGTTCCTAATAATTAGAATCTCTAAGATAACAGTAAGGCTAATTGGTGTATATCCGGTGAAGAAAGCACCAACCAATATCATCTATGGACGGTTAAAGTACAAAATTTTATTTAATATTTCCCACATTAGCTTCTAAGCAATGGAAAGAAATAATGAATTTTCATTTCTCGCTGATGCCATGCTCGGTAAAATTGCTAGGAAATTGAGAATATTTGGTTTTGATACAGTTTATGACTCTAATTTGGCCGATGAAAATATTTTGAATTCACCAATCTACATAGGCAGAATAGTACTAACAAGCGACAAGGAATTATTTAACAGATGTAAGAAAAAACAAATGGATACCATTCTAACCTACAAAGATACAGAAATAGAAAACTTGGTTACTATCTTTAGGACTCTAAATATCA
>DATIFZ010000079.1:0-40455 GCA_035454925.1 Nitrososphaeraceae archaeon | reverse complement strand
TGAGGTTTGATTATTGTCGTCAGAGCTTTCTTCACCAGTCAAAGCTTGACCAGTTAAATCACCACCAGTCTGATTTGCACCACCGTAATCTTGACTAAGATCAGAAGGAATCCCTAGGCCATTCTCCGATTTACCTTGGATTTTTACATAATAGTTCTTTAATAGATTGTCTAAAGGTGAAGGCGCGTCAGCCCATGACTTATTCATGTAACTGTTTAAGGTTCCTGCAGATGCTACTAATGCGATAGAAAAGCTTAATATCAAAAACCAGATAGTTCTGATTCTATACTCTTCCATTTATTCTGTCAATTTGCCATAGGCCAACAAACATTATAAAGCAGTTCTTGTTCGATAATTGAAATAGAGGTGGAAGTATCCAAGTCAGGGATCTCCTACCTCTTCTGCTACGGGTTCTATTGAAATCGTAGATAACTCGTAACGATCGCCCAACAGAATATTTACATTTTTCCTTTCAAGTATGACAAGCTTTTAAACTAAGCAACTTGGGTTAGCAAAACGCATATTGTCCTTGAACTTTATTCAAGAACCACCGCAGTGAAATATACGTTACTATAACAAAGATAATTAATTTTGTAGATAGTTTGTATAAAAACTATCCCATTAGGTGATCGACTAACCTTTGTAATCAGTCAATCGTCATACTGTTCAAAAAACTGTACTATTATAGATTGATCCTAAAATATTAACATGACAACACCCCAATCCCAATATAAAATAAGCTGGGATAATAATAGAGGGATATCCTATCCTACTGGCCATCCAAAATGATCAAATTGTTCTGAAACATCATTAACATTTGTACTACCCTGTGTCCAGAACTGGTTTAATAAAGGAGATGCGCCTGATAGGCCCTTTGAAGAGCCGTACAAGACTTGTACTGCACCAGCATCTTCTATTGCTCTAACATCTTCATTCGGTATGCCAATAGCAACATCATCTTTCCCATCACCATTGAAGTCAATAGCTGAAAGGAATCGTCCGAAGAGATCACCATTTTCCGAAGCGTCATAAATATCCGGACTATCCTGCGTCCAGAACTGATCGGCTACGGGTGGTGATGTTGCTGATAGTCCGCTTGAAGAGCCGTACAAGACCTCCACTGCCCCTCCATTCTTTGTTGACCCTATATCTTCACTTGGTATGCCAATAGCAAGATCATCTTTACCATCACCGTTGAAATCTGCTTTTACTTCAATGGCATTCACGTCAGAAAATAAGAAAGAAATTGATAATAATGATAATACCGCTAATAAAAAGACACAAACTAAAACTCTAGTTTTCTCTAACGTATCATTAAATTTTGTATTCTGTTGATAAATCTTTTTCAACTCTACAGTAGCCTTAATGAAACTTAATGTTACTATTAATACTTATCCTCTTTTATGGATGCACCATATAGTCAGGAAAGTCAACAAAATAGATGCAACCATGGAAAATGGCCATGGTATAAGCAAATTGGTTACAAAGCTAAATCCTATAGATAGTAAAATTATCGTGATAGCTTCTTTTCCTGAAAGTGTTTTTTTACTTATTCTCCAGATTGCTACTGCAATTAGTAAAATAATACATATTACAAAGCTAAATGGAAGAGGAATGAATACATTAAACACAGATCCTATGAGAGGAATAATTACTACTAAAATTAAGACTTCCTTATACCAAGTTCTGCTTTCAAACACGTTACTTGGTTTGGAATATGATTATATTAATTTGATGCTCAATACCAAAACTAAAGGGCAAACCGACAAGGTGCGAGGGTAGTTTGGACGAACAAGAAACAAATCGTTCCCTCCACCTGTCCGCTTTTGAGATTTTCTGATATGGTTCTTGCCTAAATATAAGATTTGATTATCCTACGAATACTTATTGTGCGATAAGTCTCTATTCTACGTTTAAGAACTTAAAATTTATCAAATTTGATTTAGGGTTTCCTCGGAGCTTGCCTTCTGCTCACCGATGAAGTTTAATTGTCATCGGAGGAGCTCTACACATATTCTTTTTGAAGCAAATTAATTAGAACAAACGTATGTAATCAAGTTACCAAATTCAAATTAATTACAGTCTATATCTCGATAGAAATTATGCTCTTTCAGAGAATTTTTGGATATACATCGTGTGCCTTGATGGCTATCTTACTATCTAACTTGATATTAATTCCAATTTCACAAACTTCCATGTTTAAGGTAGACGCACAGCCTTTAAACAGAAGCACCCTACTAGACAAAATTGATCAGATTAGGAACAATGCACAGAATATCGTTAAAAAATTAAGAGATGTTCCAGGGGAGAAAATACCAAATGATTACATTGTAGTATTAAAGGATAACAATTTTCTATCATCTGTATCTTCGCTAGCTGGTAAAGCCAGAATTGATGGTGCAACCATCGAACACCTTTACGATGAGGCTCTACATGGTTTTTCTATGAAAGTGCCTAATGAAGAGGTACTTGACGAAATTGTGGCCAATCCCGGAGTAGATTATGTACAGCCGGATGTGAAGGTGAAAGCGTTCGCTCAGAGTTTACCAACTGGCGTTAATAGAGTAGACGGTGACCTGAGCTCAACTAAATCTGGAAACGGGAAAGGAAGCGTAAATGTTGACATAGGTATTATGGACTCAGGAATTGATCTGACTCATCCCGATCTCAATATATATCGACAAGTAACATTTGTTGCAGGTACTACGAACGGTAACGATGATAACGGTCATGGTACAGCTGTGGCTGGTATTGCAGCGGCAAAAGATAACTCTCGTGGTGTAGTGGGTCTTGCTCCCGGTGCTAGATTATGGGCAATTAAGGTTCTCGATAGTAACGGTATTGGTTCTACTTCCGACATAATAGAAGGGATTGATTATGTTACTGAACACGCCAATGAGATAGATGTTGTAAATTTGAGCTTTGGTGCCATAGGGCAGAATACGGCTCTCCACAGTGCAATCATTAAATCTGTCGCAGCTGGAGTAACTTTTACTGCTGCAGCGGGTAATGAAGGCGTGGATGCATCATCTGTATTTCCAGCAAGTTTCCCAGAAGTAATAGCCGTATCAGCAATTGTTGACACCGATGGAAGGTGTGGTACTATTTCGTCTATAGTTACACCAGCTGGGAAAGATGATACTTTTGCAAAGTTTAGTAATTATGGGTCAGTAGTTGACGTGGCTGCACCAGGAGTATATATCAAAACAACAACGAGAGGGGGTTCTTATACTACATTCAGTGGTACTAGCGCTTCTACTGCTCACATTACCGGCGCAGCTGCATTATATGAATCTGAACATCATAGCGCAACCCCCTCAGAGATAAGGAATGCTATTAGGATCTTTGGTTCCACACCAGCTACAAAATGCGATGGTAATGGTCATGGTTACTTTAGAGGAGATCGCGATAACTTTGCCGAACCATTATTGTACATGTCGCGTCTATAATAGAGATTAATACGCTGGGAAAGAAAGTCTAGTGTTATACTTAGTATAACTTTATCAAAATTAAAGTTAGGGATCGCATGCAACTGCAACTATTTGAATTAATAAAATAAAGATTAGAAAACATAGAAGAAATGAATTGTGTTATGAACAGATAGTACATTTCTATAAATGGCTACACAACATGTTATTCAGTTGTTTTTCCGTCAAATTCTGCCTCGTTATCTTCTGCTTCCTTTTTAGTGGATCTTGTTATTCCGTCCTTGTGATGTGGTGGAGCATAAAGTGTATACATTTTCAGATCTGCCTCGCCATCAATATTAATGACATTATGCTTTGCTCCAGTTGGAATTACGATTGCATCGCCATCTTTGATTTCGTACTCATTACCATCTATAATGCATTTTCCATGACCGCCCTCAACACGAAAGAATTGATCATTTTCAGAATGAATTTCTTCTCCTATTTCCTCTCCAGGTGACAGACTCATCAGAACAAGTTGAATATGCTTGGAACTGTACAAAACTTTCCTAAAGTTGGTGTTATCTATGGTGTCTTTTTCGATGGTTGTTTTATATCCCTTCATTATATCATACTTAATCTAATTTTTGGTATTTAAAGGATGGGAATCACATTAGACTAGATTCTAACCCATGACATTTCACTGATGGGGAACCAACTATTAGTCGCGATTAAATATTTAATCAAATCTGCATTTGTGTTGGATCCGAATTGCTAACCTACGGTTCCCGACGGCAGAGGAGTAAATTAGTTCTCTAATTTAATTTTATGACAGAAAGTAAGAGAAATATGGGCAATGAAGGTCGACTTCATAATTTTTGAGCTTTTAATACAACGTATTCTATTAAACGTTTTTTAGATACAGCCATCATCTTTACCAATGATTTCCAAAGGATTTTCTCAATATAAGATGGATAGTATACCATAATTTTCTCCCGCAGCTCTTTCCTGTTTTGAGTATAATAAAGAGCAAGTGGTTCGTATACTTGAGTACCAATCATAGATACATTCATTATTTCGAATCCGTATTTTCTAATTGTTGACCTGACGTATTCAAATCCATAATGCTCTGACGACCAAGTCAAATTGAGAATGCCGAGATTAAATAGTTTTTTCAATACATTATCCAACGAAACAGTCACAGGCATGGCTACTACCAGTAACCCTTTGGGTTGCAATATTCGGTAACTCTCGGCAATAAACATGTCAAATGGTTTGAAGTGTTGCGCAGATTCTAACGCGATGATCCTATCAACAGTACCAGTTGCAAATGGTAAGTATAAAGAACTGCTATTAATACAAGTAATGTTGGTTCGTAGACAACGAGCATCTGATACTCGTGCGTTTTCAAGCTTACCTGAGGCGATCTTGAGTCCATTAATGAGCTGCTGAGAATTAATATTCACACAGATAATATTCCCGAGTTTATATTCCTCACTCCATTGAAGCGCTGGTGCTCCGTAGCCGCTTCCAACATCAATTAGAAATTTAGATGGCCCAAGATCCGCAAGTTTTCCTATTAGAGTACATAAACTAGTTTGTGCTTCAACTGGATTGTTTGTGTCTCCTAGCCAATATCCAAAATTGAGCATGGACGCACCAGTGGCAACTTGCATAATAGGTGATAAGGAATTATAGAGCTTAATAACATCCTTCTCGTTTCGTCTCAACGTCCATAGAATCGCATCAATTGGGTTAATGGTGTGCAATCGTTGAATTTATCCTTTCAAGAGCCTTTAATTAATTAATGCAATGCCAATCAGATATATTGGTAAAAGGAACATCCGATTTTATTTGGTCAAAGAGTAACCGCATTTATCAGATAGTTAAATAAATCAAGTTTAATTATATGATAATGTATATAATAGATATATTCCGTTGGAACCTATTGTAATATCTTCACTAATCTTTTCGGTAGTTGCAATGGTATTGTCACTAGCTAGAATATTAAGGTCATATAAAGAAGGAAAACGCAAGAGACAATCTGATCTTTTTTCAAATGTTACAAATATCACCCGAATAATTGAAGATGAAAAATTTGTTCAATCAAGAAGGGCACTTAGAAAAAATAAACTCTTAAATCAGTTAAGGGAAGGAAATGGAAACGATAATTTAATTTTTGAACTCGATATGGCAACAGAAGATGCAGCTAGAAATGTGGCTTCTACTTATGATAGATTAGGTTTCATATTAAGACACGATAAAGAGTTGGAAGATGAATTTATCCAGTGGTAGACCTATGTTATTGCAGATATGTGGTTACTAACAAGAGATCTGGTAAACAAAAAGTGGCGATCAAAAAACCAATCCTATTTGAAGGAATTTGAACGAATTGGCAAAAAAGCAGTAAATATTGAGACATAGATAAATAATCAAGATAATAGAAGGTTGCAAAATGATGGACATGATATCAATAATGGAACAATTGAAAGCTTATTCCTAAACTTTGCACGGAATCCAAAAATAAGTAAATTAGATATCTAAATATATCGGATATGATAAGCCCCGGTGAAATCTCAACGGGAGAAAAGGTTATTAAAAGACATCAAAACAGTTCTGAATTATGTCATCATTGGAACAATTACGAGAAGTTGTGCGAAATTTGGCAAATACATTCAACAACCCCAAGGTTAGAGAATCTTCATATTTTGATTTTTATGACGATTCTTTGAATATTCATGGTTTTCCTCCAAATCTTCCAACCAATAAGGAAGGTTTCAGACAGTTCATTCATCTTCTGTGGAAGGCATTTCCTGATATAAGAATTATCTTTGAGGATATCATTATTGAAGGAAACAAGGTTGTATGCAGATACTACCTAACCGGTACACACAAAGGTGATTTTGAGGATCTTCAACCAACAGGAAAACAGTTCAAAGTCAATGGCATGACCGAATTTTCATTCCGTGATGAAAAAGTCATAGAACGTTGGAATCTGGTAGATATGGTTTCTTTGAGAGAACAGCTGACAACAAACACAGCACGCGCATAGATAATAGATCAAAAGAACACCCATACATGCAAGATTCGAATCCCGGCTAACCGTAATAATAAAAAACCTTCAAAGCTTACTAGTACATTATTATATTCAGAATCCATTTTAAGGACCAAAGTGTCGACGGTACTGACAGCCAAGGACCTAGGAACTTTGAACTTGGCCGCGGTAGCACGCGGGTATTGAATGTCATATTTTTTTGAACTTCTAATTTCAGTGACTCATAGTTACACAACCACAGAATAGGATAGCTTCATGTTCGATTTACATTACCTCTCATTATTAGTGGTATCGCTCCTGTTATTGCTATAAAATAATATTTTCACATGTATCCCCTACGCCATCATTATCTTCATCTTTTTGATCAGGGTTGGCGGCATACCGACAGTTGTCTTTAAAGTCAGTTATTCCATCATTATCTTGATCTCCCATTTGACATGCGTCACCATATTCGTCACCATTAGTATTTTTTTGATCGGGATTTGGTGTGCTAGGACAGTTGTCTTGTGAGTCATCTATTCCATCGTAATCTATATCAATAGGGATATTAGGAGGTGTCTTTGGCGAATAATCCTCAACAAAGAAACCTCTCCACTCACCTGGATCTTTTAATAATTCCTTTACGAAGCCCTTCCCTGGTACAAAATATTGCTGCCAATAGTATAATTTTCCATACTGCACTCCAGGATACCAAGTAGCTTCTACTTCCTTACCTGGGAACCTATTATCCCATATGTTAAAGGTGTAACCATTGTATGCCTTATCATAGTGATACCCATATGCTACAACTTGATGATTAAGTCCAATATCTCCTATACTAGATGCACGTACTAGTCCCAGTACAACTGGCTTTTTTTGGTCAAGAATACGCACAGCTTTAGCAACTTCACTGTCTGTTAATGGCCTTATCCCTGGTAAACATCCGACAGTACATTTCCCAAGAATTGTACCTTTATTCTCAGTTGGTGCCATGGTCAAATATACATATCTAGGTACCTCCTCCAGATTACTTACGGAACCTACAGGTGATGCACTAACTGCGATACTTCCTAGTGCCTTAAGTATTCCTAGAAGACTTATGTCTAGGCTGTCATGTAATCGATCCAGAATGTACATTGAAAGAGGATTATCATTTGAAGGTGTTTTAGTATAACCTGGAATCATTTTATGAGCATAGAAGTAGTCTAGGGCTGCAAATGCCATACCTCCACACCGTCCCTTGGTCGAGAATTTGAGATCTCCTTTGTAAATGAAATCAGGGATATATTTATCGGGAATTACCCTATAGTCAGTTGTGTAAGAATTTGGAAATTTGAATCCGTGATAGTAGCCAAAATCAGTTCGTACTGTTCTTGAAGAATCTGAGCTAACGGGAGTAAATTTTGCTGAATTCCTCTGAGCTGTATCTGGGTCGTATCCAGCAGCAGTTTTATATTGTGTTAATGCAAGGGAATCAATCATTTTCAAAGGATAAAAATTGCTGGGGCTATATGATGTCTTTATTTCAAGTGAGCTAGATAGAGCATGGTTATTGAATGCTAGACTCATGATGATTATCATTACCGCAGAACTGAACAAACCAATTAGGGCTTTTTTCAATATCTCAATGTCGCCGCTGTGGTATAAAAAACTTTAGTGTTCTGACATTTGTAACATAGGTACATCTGAACATATGCGCCCTTCCTTAAATTAGTTCACATTAACCTTTAAGAACACCGGTTACATTGCATTAATTGATAAATTATGAATAGTGAAGGGAAATGGTTTTTTCCAGATAAAAACCTAACGACGATAAAAATTGCATTAAGTTTGATAGTATTAGTGACTTCATTGATTTTTTTACTAAATTATAATGATTTTGCTTTTTCTCAGACTGGTAATGAAACAGGTCTGGTCCTGAATGGTGATAATCTAATGACACCCGGCTCACCTATCTCGAATCAGAGCCCTGAAGGAACACAAGTACCATTTGGTTTTGTAACAAATGGGAAAATAAATACTGTCATTAATGTTGCAAATGGCAAGTGGCTAGCTAACGGGAACTGGAGTATTATTTTGAACAACGGGAATGTTACAACCTTTGAAACAAAAATGACATGGTACAATAGTAGTGGAACTAATGCGCACACTCACGAATTGACAAACTTTAGGCCCACTGCAGGCGATATGCAAACCTTACCAATGAGTGGACCTGCCAATCAAATAATCATAAAGGGCGTTACGGATGTAGGATCAAATAACAGAGTATCATGGTTTGAAGTTCCCACTATTATTACAATTAATGATCGTAAGATATTATCCATTTCACTAGACGACAACAAAACCAATCACCACTTTGGTGGCCAGCCACTATTAGGAATTGTTGATTCATTCATACCATGTTCAGATTTACCTGGACCTAACATGGAAATTTTGCCCTCCTGTAGTGTGACCCCAGTTGGAGAACAAGGTTTTGCTTTAACAAATGATAGTTCTGCATTTGCACCTTCTAGCGATTCCTTGACTTATGGGGGAGCTTTTCCAGATGGAGGGATTCCGCCTGGAGGAATCCCCGGAGGAGGAATACCGCCTGGAGATGAACAAACAGGTGGAGGAGGAATACCTTTTGGAGGGATTCCGCCTGGAGGAATCCCCGGAGGAGGAATACCGCCTGGAGATGAACAAACAGGTGGAGGAGGAATACCGCCTGGAGATGAACAAACAGGTGGAGGCGAAATGAACCCGCAATGTATTGAATTGAAGATCGAAAATATAACTTCAAATGGATTTGAAACCGATCCTTCTGACTATCATCCACCTTCTGATGCAATTGATGGATCCTCATCCACGTGGTGGTCTTACAATGGCAAAAATCCTTGGGCAGAGATTAGTCTGAACGAGCCACAATCTATTTGCGGAGTGTCAGTGCAATGGAATAAAGGAGACGAAAGGAAATATTCATTTGAGATAGAAGTTTCTGAAGATGGTAACAACTATGAAAAAGTATTTGAAGGCAGTAACAAGAAAGGTTCAATAGGACAAGAACTATATCCATTTGAAGAAGGGATAAATGGGAAGTTTGTTAAGTTGACAGTTACTAGCACGAGCTCAAAGGATGGTTGGGCCAGCATACAGGAAATCAAAGCGTTTGGACTCCCGAGCGATTACAATCAAACAGGTGGAGGAGGCATACCACCTGGAGGGATTCCTCCTGTAGATAATCAAACAGGTGGACCGATAGATAATCAAACAAGGGAGTCGTCATAGTACCTCTGATAAATCTAAAGGAACCCATTAGAAATTGGTATGTCAAAGTTTTATTCGCTAACCACGTTAAACTATTCGTAGCTAATGTGTTAGTTGGAGAATAGTTAATCAACCGAAATAATCATAATTTAGACCTAACACAATAGCGATCCAAATTTTTAAATCCGATCAGAACTGTTAACAATATGATTTCAATTGTTTATACGAAACCACTTTAAGTAACATTAAGTTAGAATAAATTTAGGTAATGATGTTACTAAATTCAGATTAATTATAGTCATATTCTAGTGTTAGAGATAATGGGTTTTTGGAGAACTGTTGGATATATCATTGCCATCATTATCATTGCGGCTGGTGTAGCTTGCTTTATAGCAGCGATTGCGGTAAGTCCAAAGATAGAAACCCAATCTACTGAAATTGGAAACATTGCAGCACTTGCTGGCGTCGCTTCTTTAGGTTAAATAGGTTTCGGCGGTATGGTATCAGGGATATTATTGATTTGGGCTCTAAAGAAAAGTGGACAGATTGAAAGCATGGAAAAAAGTTTGAGGAAAATTGCAAATAGTATATCAGTCATTGAAAGCTTACAGAAAGAAAGATTGAATGAGTTAGAGAATCAAAAGGAAGTCCAAAAGACTGTCGATTATGAAAAAGATTCGGTAAAACCTAATAGTTAATGAATATTAAAACCTAATTCTGTGCTCGGCAAATTCGTTATAGTTCCTTAAGATGCTCGGATTTTTTTCTTTGATGTGTTCGCTCCTTACTTACTGGATCCGAATTATTAACGCTATAGTTCCCGACAGTACCAGATCTGGTAAGTTAATCTCAGTTATTAGTATCATTTCCTTTAATAATTACTAACACAAGATATTTGAACTCAAATTAATTGAACTCCATTCGCAAGCTTCCTAGTGAATATCAAAAATAATAATTAAACACTTGTCATGCCTGCATTTATTTGCAGAGTAAGTAGATATAGGAGAGATTACCTAATTAATAATACTAGGAGATATATAATGAATATATTAATTCATGATAACAATACCATCTTGATGATGGCTTCTGCAAGGTGCTTGTAAGCAATGTCAGTGTGTGAAAAATGTTCTAAACATGAAGAATATCACTCATGTTCTACATGTAATCAACACTTATGTATTGAGTGCTTTAATACAGTTCATTTTGGTATTAATGCCCCCAGATCTGGTACTTCAATAGTATATAACAAATGCGTCTTTTGTGGAGAAATATATGGGAGTAATGTTAAAGTTCAAGTTTGCGACAAATGTACAATCATACTCACGTGGATATCTTCTATGAATTACTTAGCCGCAGTGAATAGGGTGTCACAATTGATAAGGACAAACAAGTTTGATTCAAAGCTAAAAAATGAAAACTATTGTAAAGTAAATTTTGGAACACACGCTACTCAAGTTATTATGGACGCAGTAGACAGTTTAAAAATATAGTAACAATAACAAAATCCCAGTTTTAGTTTTTGAGATGTCCAGCACAACCCAGTTAGTATCGATATCTAGGAATTCCATAAATTCAATTTCTTGTGAAAAAACTAAATAATAGATCTGAACACTTCTATATTCACGGTTCGAATCCCTAAGAGCTCCAGTACATACGAAAAAAACAATTTATGATTCAGATCCCTGAAATAGGATTTCTAATTGTTACTATTTTCTGTCTTGTAATATGCTTTATACTTTATTACTGAAACTACTTAATCATCAACTTCTAAAAAGTTAAAATCTAAGATGGGCAGGATGGATAAAAATTAAGATGATGAGGAATTACTAGTTTTGTTTCTCAATTATCTTTTTAGAACTAATTCATACATTAAATATGTACAAATGGTTTCAAACTATATCTTAAAGTAATGATTAAACTGGGTCAGTGTCCCTTTTGACTGCAGTAGGTTTGCGTTCTGCAATATCTTCTACGTTCATCGGTTCCTTTCCACCTTTTTCCTCTCTATTTTCATCTGTATTGTTTGAACCTGTGTAAACGTCAGGATCAGTCACCTTCTGTGCCAAATCTGCAGTTTTCTCTGCAGTATATCCAAATACCCTCTTTATTTTGTCGAATGTGTTGCTCATACTAGCAGATCCATCACAAGTTATTTAACACTATGCCTTCTGTTCCAAAATATCATTATTGGGTTACTGCAAATATGAAACAAAAGCTATGATACAAAAGCTAGGATAAAATATTTTTCTCATTAGGAATTGACAAGATACGTTCGATTAGGTTTAATACCACTGGGTAGTATTAATTTTCTTGCTTTGTCATTTATTCGTAGTAGCCGTTTTACAAATAAAGAATATTATTACTGCGAACCATTTAAAAACCAGACCCACCCAGACGCATGTCAACGAAATAATGGAATTGATAATCTATTTTAACACTCAAGATTTCTATTATGTTTTAACATGAAGTTTAGAAGTCAAAATCCAGTGTTAGTTATCAGCTTGAATGTTTACAATGATAGTAATACTGCTTACGCGAAATAGTCATATGAAACCACTAAAATTCATAAAATTGAACATCTGTACAATAGGAATGATTGTAGGAATCCTAGTTATCAGTAGTTTGTTCTTAATGCCATTAGAAGAACACTGGTAATGTTTTGAACAATCCAGCCTGAGGATATGAGTACTGAAAATGTTCCGATGGATTAGTAGTCATATCCGTCTGAGATTGGATAAGAAGTGTTAACAATACGGCTCCCGAGGCGACACCTGTAAATTTGAACCTAATAATTGCCCATCGGTCGTTTAAAGGAATAGAAATAATTCTTTATTTCCAAATATTAGCTAAATCATATTATAACCAGCTAACGTCTGATACTAATTGTATAGACAGATATATGATCAGTGTGTATTATGAGTATGCGCGATTCTTTTTACGGAAATAATCATCGTGGTAATAAAGATAAACCAAGCCCAACTGTGCGACCGGTGGACAGATCTAAGGAGCAACTCAAGCATCTTCAAAACATTCTCTCAAACCCTAGAATATCTCAAAATGTAAAAAAAAGATTTATGTCTGAGAAAGCAGGTGGCTATTGTTCTGTGTGTGGCGATGTAGCAACTCAAATTGCAACATATGACATGGTTGAAGCCACGCTTGTGGAAAAATATTGTGACACTTGTCTAGCACGGGAAATTAATTAAAATTGACCGGATTAAGCAAGATATAACAACATCCCTAAATTCTTAATTCTTTGTAAAGTTGTCGAATTCAATTTGATATTTTTGTCAAGTTAATGATAAAACTGGTGGATTTGGGATTTATGCAGAGTTTTGCCGTCCAGTTATGACGTTGCGGAGATTACTATTAGGTGAGTTGTCATATAATGATTGTAAACACTGACGAGGTCGTGGAAGAATAGTATGGTGGTACTAGTAAAGAAAACAAAAGACCCCATCAGTTTCTGTACTTTAGTACTAATTGGTTAGAAATTAGTAATTGTATATTAGCAGTGTAGGATAAAAGGTTTAAACAGCCGATTGACCAAAATTGGTAGTTTGGCTGCGATAAAAGACGTTTCCGTTTCCGGACACAACGGACTACACAGGTGTGATATGATTATCTACACATCTGAAATGCCCTCCCAATCTCCTTAATCTACTAATTGCAGATAGCACGAGTAATGGTACTATTTAGTTTATAATGTCCATTCTTTCTATATATGATTAGAGTGAATGTGAATGATTGAAAAGACACTAAAAAGTATTGAGCCCTTTACATCAAGTGCAGAAAAAAATTCAAGATTTTGTATAGGATGCGGAGAACCTGCGACCAAGTTAGTCAAATACAGTACAATAGGAGCAATAATAATAGAGAAGTATTGTGATAAATGCGCCGATGCAATTAAAGAAAGCTAGGCTAATTATTGCAAACTAAATCTGTCAGGGGTAGGTATACCATGATTAGTGCTAATTGAAGAAGAATTTGATTCGAATTCAATTAAGCCCAAAATATACAAGCTTCCTATTTGAATTGATGTAGAATTCTTTTGCCGGGCTATTCTTCCCTAAGAATAAGATTAAAAAACTATTAAATTATCATGCGCTAAAGGTGTACCTACTTTTAGTAATAATAGAAAGCTACATAACACACGCGATGTACACATTAAATAATGACAACAAACCAAACGTTAATGAATCAAAATAAAATGAAAATTAATCAAAGTATATTTCTTCTATGTGACCATTGTCTCTGGACTGCAACATGTCTCAATAAATTACATATCAATCAGATATTGGGTGCAAACTACATATGTCCTGCTTGCAAATATGAACAATTATCAAGCTTTCCTATAACTCAAAACGAGTCATTTACATATAGCCGTTCTAGAACGAGAGGACTAGAGGTAGTCTTTGGAATTAGAAAATAATTTAGATGTACGACGACATTCTTGGTTCACGAACACTAATTGACCCTACTATGAATAAAGACTTTATCTGCCTTAGTATCTGTATGAAGAGTTAGTTACCGCCAAAATTACTTTATTTTTGTAGCGCTTTTTGATTGTATTCCGGTTTAAAACAGAAGTTTACGTCTAGCCACGTTTCCTCTCATAATATTTCGTAATCTAAGTTTCATCTTATTGGAGAGCATACTGAATTTGGTTAAAATGGAATTACTGTTGTTAAGAATCGCTTTGATACTATTCAAGGGTATTTTATGTCGAAACGCAAGTTGAAATCAAACTTCCTTAGCAAAATGGAGCTTAATTGCGTTCATTCATATTACGGAAAGAAGAGACATTATTCTAACTATGAGTTATAGAAGTGGTTTTGGAAGTCCAAAACCGGTTGAAATGGGGAAGGAATACGAAGTCGAAATAACAGAAGTAAGCAGGAGAGGCGACGGAATTGCTAGAATCCAGGGATTTGTAATATTTGTTGAAGGTGCAAAAAGCGGACAGAAAACAAATATAAAAATTACCAGTGTGGGAGATCGCTTCGCAAAAGCACAAATTGTGTGATTCAAGAAAGATTCATCACAATAATGTAAGGAATATTCTTCAGTAATTTTTTGGTTTTATACTAAAACTAAGAAACTTTTTTTTCTTTGTGGGTTTAATTGAATCCTAAAAATATAAACTATCTGTAATCCTTACTGACTAAAGGCTTTTTATTGAGTCCAGAATTCATTCAGGATAAGTCATTACTTTTTTATACTCAATATATCGCCTAGAAAATTCTTTATCAATCTCTTCATTCTTAATAATTTCGCCTCTACGTCCAGGCGTCCTTACAACTTGCTGATTAACCATTTTTCTTTCATCATCTAATTCGTTAAATCCTAGATATGTGTCGTAGATTCGTTGTTTCATGGTCCTCAGGTAAGTGCTATATCTCTCTCTAAAGTCAACCTCGACGTCCGAAAAAATATTACTACTCAATTCCGATTCTGTCCACATCTTAATGTATTCTCTCTTACATATAAGAATGCACTGTTCGGCGACGAGCAAAACTAGAGATTATAACTTATCTTTGGTAACTTTAATTGAGACGTTGGACTCCTATATCAATGACAAATTCTACTAGATTATAACATTGTCCAAATGACAAGGTAAATCTATCTATTTGTTTTTCTTACGAGAGGAGAACTAGCATGCTCAATAATCGAGTTGTAGAGAAAGATGTGCTTTTTGGCAACTTCCTTCCAAAGTAAATGCTTTCTAAGGTCTATAACCGCATCTTTGTATTGCTTGTAATTCATTTGAAGTTTTAGAAGAGAATTTGAGAAGTCGATTGGATTACGATTAGCCATCATTCCTAACTTCATATCGGAGAACTCTTTGAAAAATTCCAACTTACTTGAAACAAATGGAAGTCCATGAGCCAACCCATCGTACATGACACCTGAACCAGAAGTTACTTTGTAAGGAAGGATCAGAGCATCGGCACAGTAGAAGAGCAATGACAAATCTTTGTCGCTTAGAAAACCCCTGTTCAAGTTGATCACTCCTTCATTTTCAAATTTCTCCTCTAGTTTTTCTCTTCCATAATGGTTTCGTGAGGTGTTTATTACAACTTTCCAGTCCTTAGGTACCTTCATCTTTCCAATTACATCCCATCCCTTGGTTGCAGTCATGAAGCCCACAGCTAAGGCAATGTTTGCATGCACAGGAAGTCCGAACATTTTCCTCGTCTCTTTTCTATCCAAGGGAGGTGAAGTGCTAGGCTCTGCCCCATGATATATCAAAGTACTACCGGGGATGATATTGGCTAGATATTTAGAAAAGACAACCCCAGCTTTGTTGTGGCCTATTTTTTGCCTATTTAGGGAATTAAATGAATCATAATTTAGTATATGTGTCCAATTGTCGTAAACCATCCTAAGAAAAGTCCCAAGGCGCCCAAATATCCTATTATTTAAGGGAACTACCAATTTCATCCATTGATTGAAAGTGTAAGCTGAATGGAAAGTGGTAATTATAGGAACTGAACATTTATCGTAAAATGATTCTATATTTGTGCGTGTTTTTCGAGGATTTATTGGATCTAAATGTATTCCATATAGTCCATGCTCATACTGGACATGTACTACATCTGGTTCAACTTCTTTAACTATTTTTAAGAGGATTCTAGAATTATCTTGATTATTAGGTGAAATGCCACTGTAATCTCCGTTTCCATCTTCATTGCATACGACAACTACCTGCAAGCCTTCGCTTCTTAACGAATCGACTAACTTCATGCAGTAGCGTCCAACTCCACCCTGCATGGGTGGATACTCGGTTGAAATCATCAATATTTTCAAATCTGTTCACTTGAATTTTAGTTATAACAATCAATTAGTACACATCATACTATAATATCCTTTGTGTTTGTAAACGTAATAATGATGTGACAGCATGACCATTCTATAGTAACATCAGTCTGACAATTGTTTTACAAGTTCCTAATATGGAAAATTTTTTGCATGACATGGAATGTATTTAATGTTATCTAAACATTCTTAAGTCTTGTATCATAATATAGTATTAATGACACAAAATACTAGATATCTGATTAGCTTAGTTGAAAAATGCCGTGAGGAGAATGACATCGGACAGCGAATTGCGATATTAGAATTCATAAATTGTTTATTGCCTATAGAAACAAAATTAAGAATCCCTTCTCTCATTACAAATAGCTGTGTAGATAACATTTTGAGTGCTTTTGAAGTTAGCTTGTCACCACCGATATATAATCAATTGTAATAAAACAAACTCAGTGTCAATAAATCTCTAGTATTGACACATCTAATTAAATGACCTAACTACGCATGCTTCTTAGTTCTTACTAAAGAACACTCTTTATTTGTAAACTGTCTACATTTGTCGCTATGTCTCCACTGACCGTTGTTAAAGTACTCCAAATGTTTAATATTATCTCTATTTGTAGTAATCCGCTCATGACCATTCTTTGCAGATGTTGACCTTGCCATTATCTCCATTCTTCTTCTCATAGTTAATCAATTATTGTTGGTAAAACATTCAATAAAAACATTGTACATAAACTATAATTAATTATTTAGCTCATCTTCAAATTCGAAACTCTAACGAGATTTTCTACTGAATGGTAAATCAAAGTTTGGGTATTTTATTGTGCATCATTCCCGTGAGGGTGATTATAAATTCCGATTTTGTCTTTGTCAGTTTCTTACCGTCATTTGTAATGTGAAGTCCATCATTAGTAACTATAGCCTATTTTATGGCGTGTCAAAGTAAGAGACTAAATACATGACCAAAGATGTATTCTCATGCACCTGAAATGCCATTTGCAACTAATACTGAATAGCAGCCAAGACCACAATCTTCACATATTGGCTTTAGTGACTTGGCATCAGTACCACCAATGCAGCAAGGCTGCTTAACTCTTCCCAAATGATCCAAAGAAAGGATGGCCCAGGTCGGACATTGAACAGGAGTTGTCCCATTACCTCCCCAATTTCCTTTCATTAAGGACAATTGTTTCTCACTGTTAATAACAAAATCAGGATATTTTCTCCTGAGCTCTATAAGCCTATCGACCAAATCACTACGTAATTTTCCAAATTCTAACCAGAGAGGATCTCCTTTCATGAATGGAGTGTGAAACTGAAATCCTATTTTGTTGACTTTTCCAACCCATTCTTCAGCCAAGTCAATAGCTGTAGAGTAATTGATCGTATTGATAGTCATTGTGACCCAAATATCTTTCCAGGCAGGTTTGCCATTTCGTGGTGGCCCTTTAATATACTCTAGAATGTTGCTCTTAGTTTTGGCATAGGAGCCATTTCCTCTAATAGTATCGTGAACCTTTTCGGTCCCATCTAATGATATCCAATAAAAGTAAAGATTTTTTATCCTTTTCAACGGAAAATAACCATTTGTGACCACGCATATCCTTCTAGGCATCTCCTCACAAAATAAGTCTATAATCTCGGGTCTCATAGTTGGTTCTCCTCCAACCAGCGTGACGACAAAAAGGTTTTGTTTCTTGAATGTTTTCCTGATTGTTGCTCTCCAGTCCTCAACGCTTAAATCTTGATTATCCTCCTTCCTATTTAGCCACCAGTAACAATGGGAGCAGTGGAGGTTACAAACATTAATTATATCAGCTGAGCCGTACAGTGCTGGCTTTGTGTGAAATAGCTTGATACCAATAAATTTCTTGAAAATGCTGACGTAAAGGGGTATCTCTCGAACAATGTCGGTTATTCCACGACCATAAACTAGATCTACCATAGGAGTTATAATACAGCACTTAATTTATAAAGTTAAATAATCTGGCTGATGCGAGGGATTATCTAATTACTGATTATTTGCAGCCTGCATTCTACTGACTAGTTTATACATATTGTCATGACATTGACATTCACAAATTCTTGTTACCTTTGAGTTATTGATCATTTCTATTATATCACCGTCACACAAATCATGCTGTTGTTCAATACATTTTGCTGATTTATTCACTGATCCTCATTACCTCTAAGTCTATCAACGTAATAACAATATCATAAAGAAATTGGTATTACCACAAACAGATGTTCAGAATCAGAGATTTTATTCAGGTAATCTCTATCTACAATAGCGTATTTGAAGTGAAATGTTATATTATACTTCATAGTTTAAAGGAAATGAGGACATTTTATCATGGCAATTCTTAAAGTTTACAAGAGGAATTCAAAGTATATTGATTTGTACGAATTAGTTGAAGAACTTAGTGGTTTGGGACTAATGGACACACTGCAAAAATACTACAATACACCGCTGGAGAAGCAAGTAAAGAGCATAGTAGCGGGACCAAGTTTCCTGCAATTCTTGAACAGATTATTTCAAATCCAAATTACAGCTGGAGATATTATTCATTTAGAATCTGGAAATCTTGGAAAATTCTATATGTTATCAACAACTGGTACTTGGGATGAGATAATCAAATTACAATAATACACTTGTCTAGAGTAACCTCTCATGACTTTTTGTGATGTAAAGTATCTTTTATTCCTGTTGTAATGTGTGATCTAGTTGTTTTAGCTACGCACATTTATTGTTACTTTATATTTTTTTAATTAATTATTGGCGAAGCCCTTACTGTCTGGCCTCTAGATCCAGCGTTTCGTTACAGTCATGTAGTTTACCCGAGTACCAATCCAGGGGAATATATTTTCCAGAAATTGACCTATAATTTTTATCAAAATGTATGCCTTGTCCGCATCTGAAACATTTTATACTTTGAAATCCATGCCTACGATTTTTATGTTGGCAATTGTGAATATTACCATAATCATCCACCGGAATTGCAACACCATTTCTATTTCGCGATACGTTGTTAAAGGATATTTGTTGTTGGCAATTATAACACCATGCTATTATTTTCATTTTAATATTATCTAATTAGGTTCATTTCAGATTGAGAACGTCACAAGTATTAATTACTAATCTATATAACGTCTTCAAGGCATATAAGCCTTTGAAAGTTATTAGCATAAAGGACGAATCTTGATAGAGACTAATAAGCTTCACTTTAAGAATGAGCTGTATGGCGTAAAATAAAACTTTCCTATTATCAGTAACAAAAATATATGATGAAACTAACCAAAAATTAAACACCACAATTCCCAAGAATTGGAAACATTCTTAGATTTAATAAGGAAAACTATAGTTATTCTGTTGTTTTTTTGTGCTATATGACCGATATTCGTAATATCCAAAAAGTTTATAGATATTTTCTAAACCCCTATGTTATCTGTTCCTAATCCAAGTATTAGATATACTTAAATGCATCCAAACTGAATATGATCAATGTTAACTAAAATCAATATGCAAAAAGTGTTAGGCTGTGGTTCATATTGACCTCTTCGAAGATTTACCCGTTGCTCTATGAAAGCAAAGATAAGTTAATTGAGAAGAGAAATTTCTTAATCTGCGAATCATGTCATTGGTGTGCTACATACCTTACCAACTTTATCCTTCCCAATACGTGTCTATTATGTGGTAATAATCCATTGGAATCTATGCCTGTATCTGCTCATGAATCATACAGACTATTTTATGATTATGTTCAAGGTTTGATCCCTGAATTCTGGTTTGATTCAAATGACGGAGTCTTGGTACATTGAATATTAGCGAAGCAGAATCACCCTATGGTATTATGGCTAAAACCTGTGGATGCGAAAATAAGAAAAGAAAAGTAACGTATTCCATAATTGATAGTTACCATAGTTTATGTCATGATAAGAAGGATTTAATATTAGGACAGATTGAAGCATGTCAAAGGTTGGTAAAGTACACAGCACAACACGATAGAGACGAGACAGACAGACAAGCTATAGATAATGAAATAGATGAATTGAAAATGGTATTGGACCTAATTCAGTAATTTTATGATAAATTGCAATGGCATTGTGGGTACTAGAACACGGAACACTCAATTCTAGTTGGTTTTCATTCATTAAACCATATCTTATGTCTTGGTAATTAATTTCCCGTAAATGTGACAGTCATAATCTATGTTTGATGAATGGAAACAATTAGTTCTTTTATTTGAAAATTGCTGTAGGTAGATATTAATACTATTAAAGGTATATACAAGTTAGTTTAAAATAAATGCCTATGCTGATGTTAAAATGTAAAAATTGTGGTGAGGTGTTTCCTGGCGTTTATATACCTGAAGATACCGAAAAAGGCCCCAAATTAAAGACTAATTCAATATCCTCTCATATGTGTTCAAGAGGACATAAAAACGATTACTTAGCTGATGATTTTATGGACTGGTCCGGACCTGAAACATTCTGAATATTAAACAAAATGTTATACTGGTAACATATCCTGACGATTTCAGTATACAGGAAGCACGAGGTTTGGTGGAATCATTAGGCAGTCATAATATCGTGAAGTGCTTTACCCAAAAAAACCTGAAGCATACACGATATGGATTGGGATCGGGCAAAGTAGAAGAGATAAAGGAATTTCTTCTACATAACAAGTATGAACAGATTATTGTTGATGAACATATGACACCCAAACAGGTCTATAATTTAGAAAAGGCAACAGGTGTGAAGGTGGTAGATAGGGAAAGGCTTATCCTCGACTTGTTTTATGTTAGATCTACTACCTCAGAAGCAAAATTACAGATTCAGCTTGCAGAAATTAAGTACGAGCTACCTCGTATAAGAGAAAATGCGAGACTGTTAATAGGCAGTGAAAGACCAGGCAAAGGTGGCAGTGGAGAATACATAGTTGACGTAAAATTTAGGGACTTGAAGAGGAGAATGACATTTATTTTAAAAAAGTTGGAAGAATCCAAAAGAAAACGTGATCTTTACCATAATCAGCGAGTCGAGGACAGAATGCCAATAGTTTCCCTAGTTGGGTACACAAGTTCAGGCAAGACTACTCTATTTAATTCACTTACTCGCGAATGTAATGAAACATCTGAAAATTTGTTTACCACACTTTCAACTACGACAAGGTCTTTTAATATTGGAGGACAGAAACTTTTGCTTACAGATACAGTTGGATTCATTAGAAGACTTCCTACTTACATGATTGAGGCCTTTAAGTCTACATTGGAAGAGTCTCTTCAGGCAGATATGATTATCCTTCTAATTGACTCTTCAGAATCGGTAGATGAAATAAAAGTAAAGTATAACAGCTGTATGAATGTGTTAGAAGAGTTGAATGTAGATAAAGAAAAAATTGTATTGGTTTTTTCAAAAATAGATAAAGCCGATTTTGATAATGTTCGAAGGGCATTCACTGACCTAAATTTAGTGGACCCATTACTTGTATCGCCAAAGTCCGGATATGGTGTTAGTAAGCTGAAAAAATCAATATCGCGCAAGATTCATCCAATTTTGAAAGATATGGACTCGAGCATTATTCCAGAGATATCCAACAAAGTACTTTGAATTCCCTGTCATCTACCTGATAGTGATTGATAAAATCTGAACAAAAATGGTGGATATAATAAAAATCATTTGCCATTAAAACTGAGGAATTATGAAATCATAGGATATATTTGTATTCCATTATTTAACCATTATCTGGTAACAACGTTCCAGTTATTGTATAGCTGTGGTGATTCTTTGTAACATGATTGCAGTTCATTCAATCTGTCCATAGAACCTTCAGGAGACCTAACATCATGGTAAATAGACTCGGTTCTTATTAGTTCCAAAAATGCAATTACCTCTTTGTTCGTAACACCATGTTTTATGTCATAATCGATTCTTTTACAAACTCTGCCTATTTTCCCATATTTGTTGTTTAGTTTTATTTCCCACCGAGACGCATTCTCAGATAAACCCCTCACAAATCTAATAAGAGTTTGTTCCATATGTTTAACATGCCAATCCCTCATGGGGAAACTATTTTGTTTCAAATAAATCATTGTACTATACTACGATCTCTTATATAATGTAGCGTATTAGACCTTAAATGTCTGCAATGGTCTGCAATGGAGTAGGATTTTTTGATCTTTAATTCCTTAGTTTGTTCAAGAAATATTACAGTTTGTCCTTGGAATCAGTAGTTACTAATGATGATTATGATCATAATAATAATCATAATGATAATAACTAGAACAATGAATGGACTGGATAAACCAACTATCTAAAATATTCCAAGAGATTATTTTTATTTTTAAGCAAATTTTACCAAAATCATCACAATTGACGGTAAACTACGAATTTTAGATCTTGAATTCAAGTATTGGCATATTTTAATTCCTGTCGAGAATTAATTGGGCTCTTGCTCTTAGTCATAGTCATACGTTGTGGGAAATACGTTATTCCGTGATCTAACTTCAGGTGACTAAGGAATGCTATATCGTTATTTACAGTATCTTTAACTATCAAGTTTCTTCCACATTCACTACATCGAATTATATGCTCATTGAGAAGCATCATACACTATCGTATGTCCTCCACCAATATAAGTAGATTGAATCTGATAATTCTCTAAATGAATATCAAATCAAATTACCTGGATCCTAATTGTTAACAATTCGCTTCGCTACGGGTCCAATGTAAATACATGTATTTATATCGTCAATGGATTACAAAACCCGTATTCACACTTGGATAATAACCGCGTTTTCAATCCTAGCAAACCATTTGTAATTACGGCGCTTATTATGCTAATAATAGGTTCTATGATAGGCTCAATCTGGATGATGACCATATACGGCATGATTTTACCAGCAGAATTAATTAGCACCATACACTTGCACAAATTACTACAATTCGATGGTTTTATTACAATGATAATAATGGGAATTGGTTATTTGATAGTTCCTCGTTTTAGAAATGTTTCAATACCTTCGAGAAAACTAGTATACATATCATACTGTCTTATACTCGTATCGGTTATATTCTCTATAATAGTATCAACATCAAGTATGCCGCAATTGATTGACATTATTGGCTCCTCACTCGCAAGTTTTTGCAGATTACTGGGGGTTGGTATTTTCTGCTTCATGATGGTATTAGTTCTAAAAATTCGTCCAAAGTTACTTAGATTAGCAGACTATTTCATTGGATTATCCGTAATTTTGTTTGCCTGTCTGGCTGTTTCTAATGTCTTAAACTATAACGGAATAACAAACAATGTTCAACTATGGCTAATGTTTCCTATTATGATGATATTCGGGATTGAATATAAAACATTACCCTCGTTCATAGGCTTCATTTGGCCCAGGAAAAATCTATCAATGATGTCTGCCACTATTTTGACGATCTCATTGGGGTTTGGTCTTGCCAGCTCTTTCATCAAAGATAATATACTGATCGACGCTATCTTTCGCTTTTCCTTATTAGCCGGAGTAGTTTGCTTCACTTGTGCTCTAAATGTCTTTGCAGGCTTCAATACTTCCAATATTATGAAACTCAGCGTAGGTGAAAAAAGGGCTAGGTACAAATACACTCTTTTTGTTTCAAAGCTATCATTTACGTTACTAATTATCGGAATTATATTATCAATTATTTCAGTGTTCTTTTCAGATGTATTTTTTCTGCATGACATGTGGATACACATTACTGCCATAGGTTTCATTGGTCTGACTGTAGCCATGTATTTACCACTGATGTTACCTCCAATTCTAGGGCGGACAGTGCGGTTTATACACATTAGTAAACTCCCAATCTGGTTGATAATTATATCTTTAGGTATAAGGGTCGTAGGAGATGTCTTTATTCATCTCATTTCGATTTCAGGACAAAGTTCTCTTCAGTTCCTTGCTCTTCCGACGAGTTTATCCGGTTGGATGATATTAGCTGCCATTCTCTCATTTATGAATATGGTACATAGATCAATGAACAGGCCGGGGCAAATTTACTCTGAAGATGGTACAGTACCTCTATAATTTTGACTAGTTAGTTAGCTGGTCAATTAGCGGAACCTTAGTAAATGAAATTATTTATTGGAATAATGTAACGATTTTGGATTTCAGAATGTAGCAAAAGAAGTAAATGGTAACAAGTTATTAGGAAGTCTCCTGTATGGTAAGGGGCTTTTTTCAGCCAGCTCCGTTTTTTGGCCTTTCCCCTCTACCGCAATAGTGCTTCGGGGAACGGGACAGAAACCCGAGACACCATTTATACAGAAGATAATAATCAAAGCACCAAATATTATATTACGATTACAATCCTGACATGTTCAGTTGACCGATCAACAAAGTTACCTTGCTGAGATTCTAATGATATTGGCATGAGTACGATAATGCTCAATTGTATTTATTGATGTAATATAGATAGCTCCCCAAGTAGAATACAGACTTACTACCAAGGGACAAGAATTTGTAGAATCAGTAATTAACTTGATGCAGTGGATGAGAAAGTGGTCGAATTCTAAATCATAATGTGCAACAAATGTTTGTAATTTACCGATATTTTAGATACAAAGTACAAATCATAATACCATAAACTACCTTTGTGTTAGTACAAAAATTATTTTTTCTAACCTATTTCTTACCAATTGGGATTAGTTCATTTTCAACAAAATTCTGAAAATCAGGATCGAACCATTTCTCCATGTCAATGTTACTTATCCACAAGTCTTTTATCGTGCCTTGTTCAAAAGCACTCTTCATCCACCGCAACCATCCGGTCCATTCATTATCGCTTAATACATTTCTTTTCCGCATATGAAATACATGTGCAAACGTAAATAGAATATCATATGCGTACGCAACTTCCGGTGAATTTACGTCAAGCTTGCTTACTACCTTTATCAGTTCAGGGGATTTAATTACTATCTGGTGTAATGCATGCATTCTCTCCGCCAAATCGTTCAAGACCTTCGTTTCAATATCTACAGATAGAACCTGCATTTGTTTCCTAGAAAAATACAGAATCACGAACAGCGTTGCAATTATTCCTATTGCTTCTCCGATGCCAAAGTATTCAGCTATACCTATTTCAGTCATTAATTAAATATTATAAAATATCCATTCATAACCATTTCTGAATTAACAATCATGACTCAGAACCAACCTTTGTCAAAATGGTCCTCAAAATTTGCATTGAGATCATCCTGGCTCAACCAAACTCGAAGAAGCAGAGAAAAGCTAAATAAAGTCAATAGCATCGCATTGCATGGATGGTTCAAATCCCAACATCCGAAGAATTTAACTTGTTACTGCTCGAATCATCAGACTTGGAAGCCAAATCCTCATTCGTAGTGGATTTAGAAGATCGCATCAAGTATTTATCTTTGAGATATATTGCAAGAAAGAAGAAAAGCCTTAAGACTTACGGTTTACATCTTTTAGGCGGGCCCAAATTGTGAAAACAAGCGAAACTAATTTCCAGAAATGCTAAAAAGGATCCGATTATTGACAAATTTAGGATGGGTGAACCATTTTGTAATAACCCGCGTTGCCAGAGAAACAGGAACGGAGAAAGACATAAGGTACATCTTACAAATGAGAACCAAGCGAGCATTTTTGTTGGCCAAAATTATTCTAATGATCCACGGTGCCAGAGAAATAGGAACGGAGAAAGACATGAGGCACACATCGAGAGTATTATTCCAAAAGAAACGATTGTTAAAGAACTTTCGGATACTACTGAAAGAGATACATATTCATACTGTAATGACTCGAAATGTCAGACAAACAGGAACGGTGAGAGACATAGACCGCATTCTGCAGACAATCCAGATTCTTATTATATTAAATATAAGGGAGAGCACAAAGCATATCCTAGTCCTACTTCCACTAGAATGCACTTTTACGAAGATAGAATAGAGGTTGACGATCCCGAGCTTGTTATCCCATATAGATTTATGAAAAACATCGAAAATATTCATGAAAAGAGAATCTCGGTGTTGAGAGTAGTCGTTCTCGGCTTAATTTTCATTCCCCTTGCCATAGTTGGTGCCATGTGGAAAAAGAATCACATCCACACAATAATTCGGTTCAGAGACGATGACGATAGCCAAATGATAATAGTGGATTTCGACAAAAATCTCGATTCGGTTCAATCAGTAATCTATAAGAGAATGTTGGAATACCGCAAAGCTAGGAAACTGTTTCGGAATTTAGAGATGTAAGATTCCGTAAAATCAATTTTTCAAATATCATTTCGTATTCAATCTTGAATTATTGAATTTATTTTAGGATTTTGAGCGGTTCATATCATGTGTAGAATATGATTCATGATTTGAGAATTCGCGTGCAGGAAAATCATCCGATCATAATGCTTATCAAAAAGAACTTTTGGCACTCTTAAATGTGCACTCTTTATTTGTAAATTGCCTGCATTTGTCACTGTGTCTCCACTGACCGTTGTTAAAATATTCGAGATGTCGAATATTATCTCTGTTTGTGGTGATCCGTTGTTCGCCATTTTTGGCAGCCTTTGACTTTGGCATAACCTCAACTCCTCGTCTCATAATAGTCAATTAGAGTAATTAACATTACATAAAAACCTTGGCCATACAGCTCATCTCTAAACAATACTAACTGTTGGTTCTGTATAAAAATTATAAAAAGACAATAAACATGCACAAATTGATATTGGCAAAAGAAATAGTATTAGATAAAGTATCAAATGCATCAATAATTGTATTTATTTCAAAATTTTGGTAATAAAACAAAAACTCATCATGAAATTAACTCATCTAAATAAAATGATATACTATTATATCGAAGAATTGCAGGTTCGTTAAATGGAAAAATTATGTCAAATATGTAATAAAAATAGAATAGAGGTTTATCAGTTGGATTTTGAAGTATGCTTTGACTGCTGGATGAATCGAACCACTCCCGAAATTTATTAAGCCTATTCTCAAGTTCTAAATTCCTATAAAAATCTCAGAATCCATAGTAACATAAGTTTTGTATCTGGATATGAGTAACGATTATATAATTAATCACACTTATTAATACTCAATGAAAGAAGCAAGATTGCTAAAAATACTTGTCGAGGAGAGGGGACTTGTAAGGTTGTTAAAGACACTTGGTATTGGAAGAGGTTATCCAACAAGAGAACTGCTGACCAAGTTGGGTGCATATGGATACGGGCATAAACTGCTCCTTAAGGCACAAAAGCGTGGACTGGTAGCTCGTAAGAGTGTCAAAAATAAGGTATACAATAGTCTGACAGAAGACGGAAAAAGACTTGTAAAATTAGCGAAAGAAATCGGCGTATAAGGACTTCCTTTTTTTCAAAAATGGAGGGTTCGTAGGGCAAACACCACCCTACGGCTCAACCAGAAAATCAATGGATAAATGAAACAAGACTATTTCATGGGTCTGACAATGAATTAGCATCGGCTTTTTGTAATTCTTGTCGATTATTAGTCTTGGTCTTGACTTTGGTCATACGTTGAGGCAAGTATGTAATTCCGTGGTCTGCCTTTAAGTGACTCAAAAATGCTATCCCATTATTTACATTATCTTTAACTATTAGGTTTCTTCCACATTCACTACACCGAATAATGTGCTCATCATCACGTATCATGTAACATATTGTACTCCGAGCTAATTTAAGTAAACTGTCATTTTTTGATCTTTCTTCCTAATCGTTTCGACTCCATAAAACTTGTATAATTATACGCAAGTTATTTAGTTGATAAAAACCTGGCGAAACAAGAAGCTAGGTATCAGGTAATAGAGCTCTACTCTTCGTAGGGTTCAAATCCGCATTTCAAAAACGTCTAAGAATACTAGTAAATTTACATTCAAAATCCCATTTTAGAACCGGTACGATGACGGAGACCAACGACCCCGAGTATTAGATACTAACATTAGTAACTCTGTAATATAAGTGCTATCTAATTATATCAGGTAATATAATGATGCCATAAAAGCTGCAATTACAAAAATTAAGTAACCAAATCCAATAGCCATTATTAATATGGATGTTTTCTTAAGTTGTTCTGTATACATACTCGTCAGGTTTGTAAGGATTGCTAGAACTGCTGATGCTGTGAAAGGCGCTATTATTGCCAATGTAATCATTAATCGGGTGAGATTCTCCTCTTTCTGAGCATTAATAGATGAATCAAATCCTATTGAGAGTGTAAGAAGTATCATCACACCTATGATTACAGTTGCGTCAACCTGAATGATGTCTTTATCTTCTAGCGTCAATAAAATCAATAAATATTATTCTAGCATGATTAAAATCTTTGCCATATCATAAACAACGGAGGACTGACTGTTTAGTTATAGGAAAAGAAGTGAAAGCAATATCAAACTTATATGCGATACAAGACATTATACTTTAATGGTAAAATTAGATATTCCTGAAGGATGGAATAATGACCATGACGCAACTTTCAGAGAATCGTATCAAGAAGATGATAATGGTAAATTACTTACCAATGGTAAAGCTCCATACGTAGTTCATGGCAATAGTAACTGTATGATTATTGGACATGCAGAAAGATTGGGAGCTTCGAAGAATTTTGGAGATGAGTAAAGATGAAACACAAAACCGGAACACGTAAACAATGGCTTGCAGCGAGGCTCAAGCTGCTAGAGGCTGAAAAAGAGCTCACGCGGCGCAGCGACGTTGTTGCCCGGCAACGGCAAGAACTGCCGTGGGTTAAAATCGATAAAGAGTATCGGTTTGAAACCGACGACGGCAATGCCTCATTGACAGACCTTTTCGGAGGTAGCTCACAGCTCCTTGTGTATCATTTCATGTTTGGAACAGATTACAAGGCGGGTTGTCCGGCATGCTCGGCCATCGCCGACGGTTTCGAGGGCTTTGTAGTCCACCTAGCCAACCACGACATTACACTTTCAGCCGTGTCACGAGCGCCTCTCATAAAACTGCAGGCGTATAAGCGTCGGATGGGATGGACATTCCCCTGGGCATCGTCTCTTGACAACGACTTTAACTTTGACTTCAACGTCTGGTTCAGTGAGGAGCAACAGCGCGAGGGAGGCATTGAATACAACTATCGGCGCGAGACGCCTACTCATGAGCCTCTCGCAGGGAAGGCCGCTCGAAAGTGGCAGTCCCGCGATGACCAAGATACCGTAGCGCAGGTCGCAGCCATGACCGGAACCGATGTGGCCACATACACACGTGAGAGACCTGGCATGAGTGCATTTGTGCTTGAGGACGGTGTTGTGTACCACACCTATTCCACGTATGCACGCGGGCTCGACGTGCTCTGGGGAATGTACCAATGGCTAGACCGAGCTCCCAAGGGACGCAACGAAACAGGATTCTGGTTTCGCCGCCACGACGAGTATGACAAGCGCTGAACGGAGTCGTGAATAGTGGTGGCTCAAAACCAAAAAGCTAAGAGCTATTGTGTAAATTAAAAATTACCACATACAATGTTTCAAACACCGATCTTTTGCAGTAGATGAAAAACCTGCTGAACTCCAAATCATCGTGTGCAACAGATATCTTTGCTTTCACAACTGCAATTTGCAGGTTCTTTTAGACAAATCGGACAAATTATGGTACCACATCCTACGCAGGTGTTATCTGCTTTATTGCAGGCCCAATGACTACATGTGTCGTTGTTCAATTTTGCATTCATTATTCTCTCATATGATATAAAGCACTTGAGCGATTTTTGGATTTATCAGTCACCAAAATCATTGGAGTGCGAAAGCAGATTTGTACATCACTTAACTGAAGTAATCGAAGATTAAATATCAGAAAATGCAAAATTATCATACGCCTTCCATCAATATGCTGCTGAACCACACCCAAAAGCAAGAATACGATGAAAGAATATTCCTAATTTGTGATGAATGTCTTTGGAATGTAACTTTCCTGAATAAATCATGGCTGAAAAAATGTCTTGGAACTGATTATTTGTGCCCAGTCTGCCAACAGGACCGTTTATCCAGTTTTCCACTAAAAAGATGTGATACCTTAAAAGTCACTGATTCAAATAATTATCTACATCCGACATTGACTGATTTCTAACTTTATAACTTTCAGTACTTGTCGTTATTTATGCGATAAGACAGTACTACCGTTAGCTGGGTGAGTACCGATGGCTAGAATTATTTTCCATCGAGCCGGGCAAGAAACCCATAGAAATAATCTCAATTTCAAAGAGCTATCGAGATCTTTAACCAACTTTAGTTTTGTGCCATATTTTACAGTTGAGTATAGAAAGAATAGATGAATATTGAGAAATTGGAAAAGTTGCTCGAAGTAATGCATGAACTTTTAGAAGAAGAAAATTGCAGACTTACAGTAGCACAACTTTTAGAGGAGTTTGAAACTTGGGAATAACTGCCCACCAATTAGTAGAAAATTATTAAAAAGATAGCGCGTAATAGTTGAACAAAAATGAAAGAAATTCGTCTTAAATTAAGTTCAAAGGATAAAGAGAACATCGACAAGCTGAAGGAAAAATACGGATTCAAAACTACAGAAGATCTGTTTAGATTCCTTGTAACTATATTTGCGCAGCACTATGTGGAGTTTTTATGGGGAGTAAATGAGGCTGAAAAAAATAGCAGGGATGATTTTGAGTTTTATAAAAGATAAAATAAAATACAAAAAAGTAAATATCATGAAGAAAAAATCTAGAATTCCGAGTGTGATGGGCTTTGACGCCACACCTTTACAAATGTATCAATTTGCTATTGCATTATTATGTTTCTGGCTGGAATATATTTGAGTTTAATATTGCCAAAAACATGTTGAAAAAGGAGATCACTTGCAGAAAAAATAAATAATATGAAAGCTTACATTGAACATGAGTCAAGTAAAAATTCCAAGGGATTATCATTCAATAACTCCTTACATTACAGTGAAAGGAGGAGATGCCGCGATAGAATTTTATAAAAAAGCGTTTGGTGCTGAAGAACGTGGTAACATGAAAACCCCAGGTGGTAAGATTGCACATGCTGAATTAAAAATTGGTGATTCCATTTTCATGTTATCTGACGAATTTCCAAAGATGAAGAATCTCTCACCAAAATCCATTGGCGGGAGTCCCGTGTCATTGTATATGTATGTAGAAGATGTTGATGCGACGTTCGAAAAAGCGGTATCTGTCGGCGCGAAGGTTTTAGATGAGGTTACAGATCAGTTTTGGGGTGACCGTCATGGTCGATTGGAAGACCCCTTTGGCCACCAGTGGAATATAGCCACCCACATAAAAGACCTTTCAAAAGAAGAAATGAAAAAAGCTGCAGAAGAGGCATTCTCCAAAATGTCAAAATAAACTTTCTGAAGTATGAATTTTGAAAATACTTTACTCTACTTCAACTAGATTAATACTAACAATAATATCAATCCTAATGACATGATGCAAGTCAAACAATCACCTTAACACAATGTTGATTAACTTACTATAATTTTGCATGTCATGAATGGATGAATAGTACAAAAATAGTCAAATGTGCTCACAGAATGAAAGGTCTTCCAGTTTATGACAGTATTATATACAAATTTGGGGCTAAATTCGTTAGGTAGCGACTGCCTCACTCTTGTAATTTGAACATTCTGATTGTCAAGCTAGAGCATATTTATAATGAATCATTAAATAAATAAAAATATAAAATATTAACTTTAATTCTTTAACAAAATGAAAGGAAATACCAATTCTGGTAAAATTGATGAACAAAAGCTAAATGATTTTATGCTAAAAGCCATTGGAGACATTTCCAGTACAGTAAGCGCAGTGCTCGTTATTATTGGATATAGACTTGGTTTATACAAATCTATGGCAGAATCAGCGCAACCCGTTACCTCGGTAGAACTAGCGAAAAGGACTAACACTAATGAGCGCCTTGTTAGAGAATGGTTAGCAAATCAAGTTGCCGGGGGATATATAACATATCATGCATCAACGGGGAAGTATTCTCTTCCATCTGAACAAGCAATGGCATTAGCAGACGAGAATAGTCCTGTGTATATACACGGAGCCTACCAAGCAATAAGGTCATATTTTAAAGATGAAGATAAGTTTGTAGAAATGTTCAAAACAGGAAAAGGCCTCAGGTGGGGAGAACATCATCATGACCTCCATGAGGGTAGTGCACTATTTTATAAACCCAATTACGTTGGAAATCTCGTAAGTTCGTGGATTCCGTCACTTGAAGGAGTCCAAGAAAAACTAAAGACAGGAGCTAAAGTTGCTGATATTGGATGCGGATATGGCATTTCAACAATACTCATGGCAAAGGCTTTTCCCAATTCAAAGTTCCATGGTTTTGATAACCATACTCCTTCTATTGAAGAAGCTAAAGATCAACTAAAAAAAGAAGAAAAAGAAGTAGGAAAAATTGGGAATGTGGAATTCAGCTCAGTGTCTGCAGACGATGAATCAATTGGAAATAATTACGATCTGATTACTTTTTTCGACTGTCTTCATGATATGGCTAATCCTGTAGGAGCGATGAAACTTGCAAGGAATTCACTTAAACCAAATGGAACATGCATGATTGTAGAACCAATGGCTAATGATAACTTGGAGGAGAACCTTAATTTAGTCGGTAGAACTTTTTATGCAGCATCTACACTAGTTTGTGTCCCAAATTCCATGGCAGATAATGGTCCTGCTCTAGGCGCACAGGCAGGTGAAAAGAGAATAAAAGAGATAGTACATGCAGCTGGATTTACCAAATTCAAACGGGCAACCCAGACTCAGTTTAACATTGTAATTGAGGCTAGACCATAGTTCGTAAATAAATTCAACTCTAGAGATAAATCCGATTTGTTACCAACTGCTTTAGCGGATCCGAATTGTTAACAGTTCCCTACTGATTCCCAATTGGAGTGTTCAAATGTGATTTGATTTCGTTCAATTTCATTTATGGTCACAGTTAAAAAATTCAAAATCATTATTAGTGGAGGGATATGACTAAAATTATTGACTTTACTCTGTAGTGGAATATTGGTTATTGCTTTTTTGCGTAGGTCGTCATTCCAGTAAAGTCAATTGCCACACATTTCTCATCTCCAACTACCCATGCATTGTGACCTGGAGGAATGATTCCAACATCACCAGGACCAAATTCTTCCTCTGTGCCATCATCCATAACAACTTTCATTCTTCCAGAGACCACATATTGTGTGTGTGGTGCCTCACAACTATTTGTTTTTGCTATCGGCTTTACGCATTTCTCCCAACTCCATCCAGGCTCGAACTCGGCTCTTCCTATCGTAAGTTCACTAAAAGTTGCAATCTCTATTTTGCCCTTTTCAAATGTTCTTGTTTCATCTGATGCAGTGTTAAGATTTTTTTTAATTATCTTTGCCATTGAAATACAAATCACAAATGATTTGATAATTATTAAACATTTATCAAATCCATTATACGCAAAGGTGAAAAACTCCAAATATTCAATAGCTAAAAAAGTCTCTCATGTTTAGTATCATCTTCTAATATTCTTATTATTGTGAAAAAACTATATTGTGTGGCAATGTAGTTGAAACGAAATGTCAAAGTGTGAAAGAACATTGGATATAATATTCGGACGGTGGAGGAGCCAGGTACTTTATGTAGGTGTAAAGCTAGGTGTCTTTGATTGTGTAACATCGAGTCCCAAATATGCTTCTGACATTGCAAAGGAATTGGATCTTGATAATGAATTAACTTATTGACTCTTAAGGGCTCTTGGTTCTCTTGGGCTATTGAGGGAGGGTGCAAACCATGAATTTTCAATTACTGGAGAAGACGAATTTCTCAGAAGAGACAATCCACAGACATTGAGAGGGATAGCTTTGTTGGAAGAAGGTCACGAGCATTATGCGCATTGGAAGCGTTTACATAATATGATTAAGGATGGGAAACAAAACGCGTTTCCACGTGAGTATGGGAAAAACCATTTGAATTTACCGACAGTAATCCTCCATATAGAAAAGTTTTCGATGAAGCCATGAGTAGCCATTCTACTATTCAAACTACGTGGGTATCAGAAGCACTTGATCGGTATGATTTTTCGGATGTAAATTGCGTGTGTGATGTTGGTGGGGGACAAGGACATTTGCTTTGTAGTTTACTTGGGAAATATCCTCACCTTAATGGCATTGTATTGGAGTTAGAGTCAGCTATAAAGAACAAGGAATTCCTATGGGCAGGGAAAATGGGTTTAGAAGATAGATGCAAGTACATCGCTGGAAATATGTTTAACGAGGTTCCAACTGCAGATGCCTACATGATGAAAATGATTCTACATGATTGGTCCGACAACGAATGCGTTAAGATACTTTCTAATATAAACGACGCGTCATCTAACAAGGGAACAGTCCTCATCGCCCAACACTTGGTTCCGGGACCAGATATACCGCATTTTTCAAAAATTTTTGATATTCACATGATGTGTGTGGCATCTGGAAGGGAACGAACAATTGACGAATATGTTCAATTACTAAAAAACTCTGGTTGGAAACACGGTAATACATTTCATTCTCGTTCAGGATCAATGGGAGTAGTGGTGGGTAACAACTGATAAAAATAATAGTAATAGATAATCTGATAGACCTTTACTAAATACATACTGCAGCTGATCTGAGTATTAGCTTTTAAATTTGGGAGTCTGTGTTTCCCCAGATTTCAATTTCTTGTAATGTATATATGCATCTATTATTTGCCAAACCAAATAAGCAATGGTTATTATCCACATGTAAGGGTGCTGAATATGAAGAGATGCAACTATCCAAAGTACTATACCAATAACTAGAATAACAATTCCTCTTCTAATAAAGCCCAGATAGATGTGTCCAACTCCTGCGACTAAAATTGCGAGTATAATAGTTAATGCAAGACTTTTTGCCAATTGATGATAACTATCAATAGAACGTTAATAGGACTTTCGTATTTGATGTGGTAAAGAATCGAAATTACCTTTAAACAAAATAAATTTTTCCTACAATAGAGAAGCTTCGTGTAGATCATCCAATAGTGGAGTTAACGCTACAAGGATTTGCTTTTCTCCAAGTGTTACGTTTGAGTCGATTTCAAGAGCAATAGAAAGCATATCTCTGTCCTCTCTTGAAGTAAATACCGCATCTCCAGTTATCTCAAATTTACTACTATTTTTCAGTAGCCATTCCTTCCATAATTTGGTTCGTCCTAGATTTTGCTCCAGGGAGACAATAGTATAACCCAGGTCTATTCCTTCCTCCTTATCAAGCAGATTCAATTTTATCATCGGAAAGAGAATATTTCCCCCTCTAACACTTTGATGTGTTTGGTTAAGTTTTTCAATAATTTCATCTTCGCTTTCATCAGTTTCTACTATCTCATAGTTTGGGTAGAAATAGGCAGCCAGATTTCTATTCCAATCATAAATCTTGTATATCGTATCTTCGTATTCTAGACGCCATCTAGATTTCTTATTATTACTCCCAAACATCGAACTACTAGTAAAATGATAATTGATAGAATATATCTAAATTGGTATAGCGTAGTTGATTGCAGCAGTGTGTGGTACATCAACCCATTGTATTTAGATCATGCATCATTAAAATCCCTTTTTAAAATCGATGCCAGTGTCGCAGTCTGGATTTCAAAGTGCCATGTATTTGCAACATTCTTTTCCTGAAATTATACCCCCTAAAAATTGCAAATCTGACATCATATTTTGTGTTGGTTGACGTATTTTGGACATAAAGTGGATAAACCTTTTTAAAAGAAAATTTTGTAGTTTAAGTGAAAATAATTATGAAAAGAAATATTATAACTATACTTGGCATTATTGTTATTATGGCCTTGTCGCCTTCACTGATGATGGTAACGAGCTCAACGACAACTTTTGCTGCATTATATGATCTTCAAGCATTCATGAATATGACGGAGCAACAAAGGGTTCAGGCTTCTGAGAATATGACTCAAAACGAAAAGGAGATTATAATGGATGAGTTTTCGAAACAGAATACCACTGTTAATGAAAATATGAATGAGACTACGGTTACTAACAATACGATGGTCCTAAATGGCAATTTCGTCGATGCAGGAGATGGATTTCACAAAGCAGAAGGCATTGCCAAGGTAATCAACCTTGCAGATGGTAGAACTTTCCTAAGATTGGAGAATCTAAAGACAACTAATGGACCAGATCTCTATGTTTACCTATCTGTAGGTAAGGATGCATCGGACATTGTGAATCTTGGGAGGTTAAAAGGGAATATCGGAAACCAGAATTACGAAATTCCTGCCGGAACTGATCTATCGAAATACAATACAGTTCTTGTATGGTGCAAAGCCTTTTCTACCCTGTTTGGTAGTGCAAAACTCTCAAGTTAATAATAAGAGGTATTGGTATTTATGAGAAAAATGACAATTATTATTTTAGTCATAATAGCTATAGTCGCAATTTCTATTGCATTGTATACAATTCTTCCGCTCTTTACTAACACAGTTGTAGATGAACCATTGCCTACTGCATCAAGTATGACTTTAACTGGATTTGAGATTGAGAAATTCGGCGAACAGAAAGGGTAATCAGAATCAGATTCAGAGAGAATCGAAATTCATATATTTCTTTTCTAGTAACATATAATCTTATAGAGGTAGGATAACAAAAACATGAACGAAATCATTTTGATATTTGATAAAATAAAAGAACTTCGGAAAGTTTGCAAAATAGTTTCAAAACTAAAATCACAACTGATAGAAGAGTTACCACACTATGGACACAATGCGCTTTTTTTAGATGATGATCAAATTACTACAGGTATCCTAAATAATATGACAGAAATTACAATACACTTGACTACCGGACAACTGCTTTATTTGCATAATGAACAATCGTCGTTTGTAGACTTGACTGAACATGATCTAGGGGAAAAATTGGAACGAATTGCTACTAAATACGGACTTGATATGCCACAAACTGAAGCTCTGACAAGCTTGCGTGGTGAGGATTTATCTTACTATCTATCATTTACAAAAAAGCCTAACAAAAGTCTCAAACTGTTTCGAATGAAATTAAGGGGGCATTTGACCCACGTGCATTTGTGGCCGGATGGATTTGATTTCTCATTAGAGTGGTTTACTGATAAAAGGGATCAACAGATTGGAATTGGTATCTCTCCTGGAGAGAATCAATCCGAAACACCTTATCTTTACGTAAATCCTTATCCGTTTGATGACAAAATGCTGGAACAACAATTGTTCATAGGACAATGGCACACGTTTGGTTGGAATGGAATCAAAGTAGAATGGAAAGAGCTTCAAAATAAGACTGTTCAAGAAATCTCTGACAATATATATGACTTGTTTCTAATTGCTCAACGCAATTTTGAGTAAAGAGAGATGAACTTTTTTATTGCAATTTAATTATATTTCAGAACAAATCCTAATATTAATTTCCAGAAAAAAAAGGGATTGAATCTTGGTAACTACTCCTATTAACTCTGGAATTTAACAATGACAAAACAATATCGTAGAGTGAATTCATACATTATTCCATCATTTTACTAATTAGCTTAAATCTCTAGAAAGATGATATAGTGTAATTGAATTGAATTGAAGGGTGCTAGTGAAATAAAGATCCAAGAATTAAAAGACCGTGTTCACCAGGATGCTGGGAGAGCAGATGAAAACTATAGAATAGGGGTAGAGATAGAAGGATGTTTACTTGACAACAAGTCTATCCCAGTCAATGCAGAGCCATTAATTAAAGAACTCGAAGGTAGTGTTTATGAGATAGACTACGAGTATGGTCGCTGTCAATTTGAATACAAGACGTTTCCTGTGAGCATGGACAATCTTGACTATCTTAATATCGTATTTGAGAATTTTATGGAGAATCTGGATAAATCCATAAGAAAAGTGTATAACGAGAAAGAAGTCATTCCGGTCTTTCTTGGTGCCAACCCCTCACCTGAAATAATGAAACAAGGTATGATAACTGATAAACCACGATATAACAAGATGGCATCATGGCAGAACAATCTTCCAAATGTTGAAATTGACGGTAACAAATTTAACGCTGCTCATGTAGCCACTGCAATTCAGGGATATCATCTTCATCTACAAGGAAAAAATCCAAAAAATACTGCAATTATGTTCAACCATATTCTAAACATAATACCGTCTGCAATCGTACTAGGTGCAAACAGTAGACTGTTTGCCGGCAGGGTATATTCTCTTCATGAACCAAGAATTCATCTGTATGATCAATCGGAACAACAGAATTCAGGATTCCCCGCAGTTCCTAGATATTTGGACGGCGTAGAAAACTACATCGACTATATTGCATCACGTGAACAAAATACCACAAAAGATTATTTCACACTTGAAAAGGAAAGACATGACGATGCGCGAATCCGCATCGGTACCGATTCGTATCGAGTAGAAACCAGAATCATGTCTGTTCAGCCTACTCCAAAAAGCTTACTGGCAATGGTTGAGTTTTTTATTGGTTATTTAAGTAGGGCCATTCATGAAGAAAGGGAATTAAGACCGCTTCCTACATTGAGGGAAGAGAGGATGGCAACTGTTCGATATGGATTTAATGCGAAAACTCATTTCAACATCATAGATATTGTAAGAAGTCAACTTAATTTTGCACGAAAGGGTTTGTCTGACTTGGGTATCAATGTAGGATTCCTTGACATACTCGATAAAAGGTTAGAAAATAGAGTTTCTCCAGGAGAGTATGTAGCTAGAATATGGAGCGAAAAATTCAACGGGTCAGTTAACCAAACCGTGTACGAAATCATATCTGATATCTGGCAGAGGACCAGGGAAAATCAACCTATCACATGACATTCATAATAATCTCATGTATTGAAATATCTGTGGTTGATGTCTAGAAAGAGAAAAAATTAACAAGTATAATAATTTGTGCTGTTTAACTCCATGAAGATGATTCTAAATATTTAATCGCAGTCCGTTACGTGAAATTCTTATTATTTTAACTTTATTTGACGTCCCTAGTGGATGCGCCATACTAAAAAATGAGAAAAATTGCACAAATACTGTGGATATTAACTAGCTCGGATTTAAAATCTGATTTTTGGGAGCTTTCATCAAGAAGAACTGTTGGATCTCTTAACCTTACAGTCTTTATTTGTAAAGTCACGACATTTGTCACTGTGTCGCCACTGTCCATTATTAAAATATTCCAAATGTCTCGTGTTATCTGGTTTTGTAGCTATGCGTTCTTGACCATTCTTTGCAGACGTTGGCTTTGGCATCATTTCAACTCCTCTCCTCATAATAATTCAATATTACTGGTGGACCATAAAAACCTTAGCCAAATAGGGTCTTTTTCTCTTTTTGATTCACCCAGATTATAAACCAAAAATATTAGGAAAATGAAATATTATAATTAATTGGTAATTACGATACTATACATTGGTAATTATTGGAATATATTTTCCAATCTTATACTCTGACATAATGTTTGTCGAAGGTTTAATTTTGAAGGATAGCATAAATATTTGTACTGGCATAGTCGGTCATAAATCGGCTTAATCATTACATTAAATGATAAATACATCCTTCATTAATTTATGCTTCCAAATTGCACTCCCATGTAAAATCTAATTTATTTATCTACCGCTCACCACCTAAAATCCAGAAATGATCAAGATAATATACTTCATTGTAGCGACTATTTTGATGACTGTATTCAATGTATCTGAAAAGTGGAGCAATGGGCATAACAGAAGTTTTAGAAAACTTGACCCCGATGACGATAAGCTTGAAGTTCGTGCCAATGGTAACACTGTATGCCTAATAGATGGTAACGGCAATTGTACAATTTCAGGAGATAAAAGAAGAATATATTGTCATTATAATAATTACAATGCGATACTTACTATAGTGCTGATTCCTCACTTTAAGAGTACGAAGGATAA
>DATIFZ010000078.1:0-15392 GCA_035454925.1 Nitrososphaeraceae archaeon | reverse complement strand
GTGTTTGCCGCCGATAAGACAGAACCAGGTGCTTTTAATTTCCCCTTATGGAGAATGTTTGTAGATGCAAGAAGCAGCACCGGATTATTGATAAACGAAAAATTAGCAGAAGGAGTTAAGTTTAGAATAATGGATGTTATGACAGGAAAAATCGCAGGTCTGAAATTATGGCAAGACAAGCCAGAGTTAGAAGCAGCCTTGATGTATCCCGGTCGATATGTTGTGCACTCAATTCTTACATCAGACGGTGAGCAGATTGTTTCTGCATCAACTGACAGATTGCACAACATTGCTGGAACCTATGTGGGTAAAGATGATCCAATCGCCATAGTGAGAACTCAGAAAAACTTTCCTGCCACAGAAGAAGCTGGTAGTGCATTCAATGACCCTCATTACGTTGCTGGGAACACTAGAGGAAGTCATCATATGCCATTGATGCCGGTGAAGCTCAATTCTGCAGCAAGTTTGAACTATGCTATTCCAATCGTATCATGCCTAGTATTCAGCATGCATAATGGACTTTTGACTGGGCCTCATGACGGTTTCGGTACGGCCGATTGGGACCTTCAAAGACTTTGGGCCTCAGAGAGAGCAATGATTATGCGAAATCAAGGATTCATTCATCCCGCTACACTCGTGCCAGAAGAACTTGAATATAACAAGGGTTATGAAGCCAGGATAGAAAAACTAAATAGCAAGTTTGAAGACGTCACCTAAATTTTGTTATGATACCTTTTGACAAGCCACTAATAATCAATCTCAAAAACTATAACGAGATATCTGGAGAGAATTCACTAAAGATAGTTGAAGACGCAAGGAAAGTCTGTTTAGTGAATAACAAGAATATCATAATAGCTCCACCGCCGTCAAGTATATTGGCATTGTCTAAGCAAGGTGTACCCATTGTAAGTCAGCATGTAGACGATTCGACCATCGGAGCAACTACAGGCTTTATTATACCTGAAATTTTGAAATCTTATGGCGCTGTTGGTTCTATTATTAACCATAGCGAGCACAAAATAGACCATTCACAAATCAAAAATCTGGTTAAACGCCTGCGTGATCTGGATATGATTTCAATAGTTTGCGCTGATGATATGGACGAAGTCGACGCAATTTCACGATTTTCGCCAGATTATCTTGCAATAGAACCACCAGAGCTCATAGGAAAGGGTACAGCAGTATCTGAAGCAAATCCATCAATCATAACAGACTCTGTGCGACTAGTAAAGCAGATATCTTCGAAAGTGAGAGTCCTTTGTGGAGCAGGTATCGTCGACAAGAATGATATAGAAAAAGCCTTAGAATTGGGATCCGAAGGTATTTTAATTTCTAGTGGAGTTGTAAAAGCCCCTTCTTGGTATAACAAAATTTTAGAATTATCTTCAGTGTTAAAATAAATTTAGGAAATAAAGGTTGGAGGAGATGTTCCTTTATACGCCTATTTCCTTTGCTATTTTTACGATTTTCTTGCCATCGGTAGTTAATTTGTTGAAGACCTTGTTTTTTACAGTTTTTCGATCAACTAACCCACGTTTTTGTGCCTTGAGCAGTAGTTTGTGTCCATATCCATAGGCACCCAACTTTGTCAAAAGTTCTCTAGTTGGATATTCTCTTCCTGAACCAATGGTCTTCAGTAACTTTACCAATGCCTTTTCCTCAACAAGGATTTTTAACAGTCTTGTATCTTTCATCGCAAACTAAGATAGATAACTAATTATATAATTGTTACACTTTACTAGATAAAAATATCGTACTTATGACTTTTAAATCTTTTAACCAAGTTAAGGATTTGAAGAGTTTAAAGTTATTTGTGTCACTAAGTTATAAACGTTCTATTTAATCATACGTTTATATTGTAGGTAAAGTAATTTCTGGAGATATTCAACAATTCAAATCTATTTAAATCCTTAAAACAATATTGAATTGATTAGATTTTAATATCAAAGCATCATCAAAAATATGGCATATCCTAAAAAATAGTAATGGAAAGAACGGTACTCTGCAGAGACGCCATAGAAATTTCGATCTTGAGTAATAGCATCAGTTTTACCTTTACTGGAATTTGAATGGATAATACAGCGCCATGCGTGTATATATTCAGTAAGGAATTTCTCTAACCCGTACTAATGCTTAAAATTTAGTAGTCATCTACAAAATGGTAAGTAATTGAGTCTTCTTACTAAACTAAACATTTATAGATTCTTATTTAAGAAACAAAAATAGAATTTTTCCACGGATTTCTACTTTAAAGTAGTAAGTATTAATGTTTTTCTAATTAAATTGATACTATTCATGTATTCTCTGATTTCTAGAAAAACTATTGATAATAAAAGAATCGGCTTAATCTAAGAGTAGAGATGGCTTTAGAAGATAGCAAGCAAATTCAAAATGCAAAGACTCCGGAATCTAATGCAACTGGTATGATACAATGCAATCAGTGTCAAAATTACTCTTTAGTTTTAGATGTACTCTCCAGTGAATATGTATGTAGCACCTGCGGATGTGTTTCTAACGAAAAAATTTACAATAATGATATACCATATTTCGAAAAAGGAGAATACAAAGATAAATCTAGACTAGGTATGCCAGAATCACTAACGATTAGTCACAAAGGACTTTCTACCTTAATTGGGCTGAATGACACCGATGGAAGGGGTAAAATGTTGGATCCGGTGCAAAAGGAAACGATCCAAAGATTAAGAACATGGAACAACAGATCCCAGCTTAATGATTCGATCTCAAGGAACCTAGATAAAGCTTTAAAATATCTCAATAATTTCGGGGATAAACTTTATCTGAGTCCAGCTGTTATGGAAAATGCGGCATATATATATCGGAAAGCCGCTATCAAAAAGCTAGCCAAAGGTAGATCTACAGTTTCACTCGTTGCGGCCTCTATTTATGCAGCTTGTAGGGAGATATCAATACCAAAAACAATATCAGACGTAGCTTTTGTATGCAATATTCCAAGTAAGGAAATCATGTCGCATTACAAATTGATTCTTAAAGAACTATCGTTAAAGATTCCAGTTATTCAGGGTATCGATTATGTAACACTAATATCAAATAGATTAAGATTGGCTGAAAAAACAAAGAGGGAAGCACTAAGAATTTTTTCTTTGGTGCAACACAGTAGAATTTCAATTGGAAAAAATCCACGTGCATTTGCCGGTGCTATAATATATATTGCTTCACAGGAATGTAATGAATTCCTGCGACAAGTTGAAGTGTGCCAGGTTGCAGATATTTCTACAGTTTCTTTGAGGAAAAGGTGTAAGGAGATAAAATTTATCATCGAAAGTCAACAATAGAATATCGTGAAAGGCATCAAATTTTTCCTTATTCATCTTAATTATTTGAGCAAAATGATATCTACCGAATAATCATTCGGAAATTCAATCAAAAGTGTTATAATATCTATCAAACAGAATTAATAATTAATAATGGTTCCTGAAAGGTGCTCCATATCGTTCAAAGGGCTAGCATGTACACTCCCCCCTTCTCTAATCGTTTCCATACTATCTGGAGATGAAGAGTATATGATTGGCTTAGTTTGCAGTGATCATGTTATGCTTATGAAGACTAAAGCCCTTTCGATGCAGAATTCGGGAAAATTAGGCATGGGAAAAATAAGATTTCAAAAAATAAAGCATGTGATGACTGATTGTGTACTAAATCAAAAAAATATGGACGGCAATGGTAATTGTTTTTAAGAATAGTATTCGAGTGATTTCTTAGAGCAAAATTTAATCAAACATTCATTTAACTTATTTTATGAAACAAGAATTGAATGCAAAAGTACAATAGAGGGTTATTCTAATTTTTGTAGTCGAATCTTGACATTTATGTTTCTATTTAATAGTTTCACTCCAGTTATATTGTATACCTTCAGTTAATGGACAATGAAAAATAGAAGCAAGTACGGAGTCATAGCAGCGATATTGAGATCTGCAATGAGGGAAGAGACACGAACAAAGATAATGTACAAGGCGATGCTAAGCAATGATCAATGTAGAAACTATATAGATTCACTTTTGAATTTCGGTCTTATAATGGAACACGATAATGGAGCAAAGATGGTCTACAAGGTTACAAATAAAGGAACTACATTTCTAAATTACTACGATCAGATGATGCATTTGTTACCAATGTCACTGGAAGAGAACACTGAAGAAGATCCATACAATATTAAATTACAGAACATGATTTAATTGGATCTGTGGAACTGATCTTGTGACGTATGCCCCGAATAAAGCGGATGCCGGAATTGAACATTTTAAGAAGAGAGTCCCACCTTTTAGTATAAATCTTAGATAAATGTCTGACTCCGCATAATATTTTTCTAAATTAACACTTGAATTTAGAATTAGGATTGATAGTTCGAATTTCTTTCTCATAAATTTAGAAAGCTCTTCAACATCAGAAGGTGTTGAAATGATATTATCCAAGGATTTTGTTTGAATTAAAGTGATTAATTTTTCATTTTCTGGAAATCCTGAGATTAAGTTGGAGAGATATTTGTAATAATTACTTTTTTGTTTTATGCTATTGTGAGGATATTTTTCATTCAATGTGTGTTTTTCTATGGCATATAACTTGCCGTTGTTCTGTATATTTAATCTGTACTTTTGCATTATCTCATTTTTCATAGTAGTGTCTAAAAGTAAACTGTAGTGTCTCCTAAAAAAATTATTTAACAGATCATTTGCAAATAACAGTATTATGTCGTTTGATAAAATGCTGTCTTTTTCAATAGTTATCAATCCATTTCGTGGTAAAGTACCTCCAATGTGATTGTCGAGATCTTGATATCCTGTCTGCAATATGTGCTTCTGAGGATTTACCACGTTTGGTATCTTATCTTTCACATTCATACATCTAAATTCCCTAGGGTCATAACTCCCAAAACATCGCAGAAACCTGTCTTTTAGAGTAAAGTAATAGATGGACCTCTTGATTGGAACACCCTTTAATTTCCTAAGAAATAAACTCCTAATCCGTGTTTCATCCATGAATTCGTAGTTTAATTCTACAACTCCATCTGCAATAGATTCCAAACTAGATTCCGTTGATTCCTCACTTGTAAAGATCAACTTTGCCTTAGCTCTCTCTCTCCAAGTTTGAAGCACTCTTTCATTGTTTAATCGCGCTTCTCTATCCATTAATGAAGCAACAGAATCCCAGGTGTCAATTATTATTACAGGATTCTTTACGTCCATCAATTGGTTGGTTACCCTTTCAAATAGTGATTCAGGTTCGTCCAGACGAGCATCCTCAAATGATGATATATTCTGTCCAATTTCCTCATTGTCAATATCCTTGTTCGGTTGTTTGGTGAATTTTCGCAACCATGGATAGTGTTCAAATAATTGTTTCGGGGATGACCTAGTAGAAATATAGAAAAAATTGTTCCTTGCCTTCAACGAACTGAGAATACTTAGAGAAAGAGTTGTCTTGCCTGTCCCCGATCGGCCCTTAATAAGTAAAGAGTAGGTAGCGTTTCTCACAAATTCTCCAAGTTCAGTGGGTATGTCTAAAAGACTAGAATTGGTTCTATTAACTATACTTGCCATAGCTGTTCATCGATTTGACATTACTGACACTTATAGATATTTAATAAATCTCCTAGATTGTTATCCTTAATTCATACAAAAACATCACAAGTACCAATATGTAACAAGCACACTGCTTTCAAAAGTAACCACAATCCGACCTTAAAAATGCTTAAAGTATCATCATACTTTGCTACCATACCTTCATAGGTATTTTTTTTGTCTCTAACATGTCTACGCCTATCCACAGTAATTCTAAACTCAAGTCATGCTTGATTCTTCAATACTTTAAAATAAAGTATACTAGTGATTTTGACCATGGTTATTATTGAGCCTGAAAATAATTTTTCATCTTTGAAAACACAACTTTTGGTAAATTATGTCTTCACCGATGATGTTTCATCATTTTCACTCTCAAAAGTTACACCTGATTTTGATCCTATTATTGGGGAGATTATTGAGTCTAAAGAATTCACTGCTAAGGATGGAACAATGTGCATTATTCATAACAAGGTAGGATCGGATGTCAAACGTGTTTTACTGTTAGGAATGGGAAATAGAGAGAATTTGGATACTGAAAAAACTAGAAATTTGACCGGAAAAGTGGTCAATAAAGCAAAAGAATTGGCGATAAGCGAGTTTGTACTAATTCCCTTTGATGAAATGAATGAAGATCATCTATCAGCTATTGTGGAGGGAATCAAATTATCGGAATATTCATTTAGTAACTATAAGAAAGATGAAGACAAATTTGACCTAAATCAAGCTAGGATATTAACTAGAGGGGACTTGGCCAGCGATCAGAAAATCATTCAACATTCGTCGATTGTATCTGATGCAGTGATCCTCACCCGCAATATTAGCAATTTACCCCCCAATGATTGTTCGCCAAAAGACTTGGCAAATTTCGCATGGAAATTGTCGGCCAACAAAAAGACAAAGGTTAGAGTCATCGAGGAACAAGAATTAGAAGCAAATGGATTTGGAGGTATTATGGCCGTAGGTAAAGGAAGTGCCAATTCTCCCAAACTAATAGTGATAGAATACTCTGGTTCCTCACAACATGAAAAGCCTGTAGTGATTGTTGGAAAAGCTGTAACATTTGATACTGGAGGTATTTCGATTAAACCTTCTGACAAAATGGAAGAAATGAAATTTGACAAATGCGGCGGTTGCAATGTTATAGGGATTATGAAAGCTGTGTCGGATCTAGACCTGGACAAAAATGTAATTGGGTTAATTCCTGCTGTTGAGAACATGCCATCTGGAAGCTCCTATAGACCAGGCGACATAATCAAGATGTATAACACAAAAACGGTTGAAGTGTTAAACACCGATGCGGAGGGAAGAATAATCCTAGGAGATGCTCTAGCATTTGCAGTAAAAACGTTGTCACCTAAAGTCATAATCGATATGGCGACATTGACAGGAGCTGCCATTATCGCTCTTGGTTCAAACGTTGCGGCACTTGTAGGTAATAACAAACAACTGATAACGAAAATCCTTGAGTACTCAAACAAAACAGGTGAAAAAATTTGGGAACTGCCACTTTTTGAAGATCACAAAGAACAACTAAAGAGTTCAAATGCAGACATAAAAAATATTGGTGGTCGATCTGCAGGAGCCATTACTGCTGCAGCATTCCTGTCCCACTTTGTTGATGACACTCCTTGGGTGCATTTGGATATTGCTGGCACTGCTTGGAATCAAGAGGGCACTAGGGAAAAAACGTATAATCCTAAAGGAGCTACTGGTTTTGGGATCAGAACTATTGTGAAATACATTGCGAGTTCCAATGCGCATTAAATATCAACTAATACACAGCCGGGTACCTAACAGTGTTGGTTTATTTGCCAATTCTTCAAATTAAAGAAATAATTGATCTGTTAGGTCTAGACGAGATTAAGTGTAGAATAGGAAAATTCGATTCTGACATACCTGCATTATACAAGCCGTACTACGAAAAATGGTTAGCAAATAGAGATGGTTTTATTCTTATGCTTTCTGGGAGTATTGACTATATTGGTTCTGAAGATGTAGTAAGAATGGGCCCTTTCCACAATATCTATTGTCTAGTACAAAATCAGTATTTAGTTGAAAATGACCTTAACCACCAAAATCTATTGAATTGTAAACTCTGGTACAGTTTAACTGATGGGATAGTAAGGCAGGCAGGATGGAGCGGAAGCATTTTGGCGGAAAGATTGACAAAAGATGAAGTTATTGGCAAATTCTTATTTCAAAACTTAAAGTCTGAGGTTACAAGAACTATTTCAGTTCGTGTCGTCAACCTTGCCTGTCTAATAGAATGTAAAATATGGCATCCCAGAGAGTTTGTCTTTCTTTACGAAATTTTAGATAGTATTGCCCTGAATATCCAAGATTTGCTTGGGGACATACATGTTGGGGAGAAAATCAACCCTTAATTTACATTTCATATTAAATCAAACAATGTAATTAAATGCCAGCACTGCTGCTTCCCAACCACTCACGTAGATCAGTAACACAGCAGCGATAACAGGTTTGACTTCCGGGTTCGGAATGGGACCGGGTCGCACCCTGCTACTATGGCCGGCTTATTAATGCTAAACATCAGGGGATAATTTAATGTTGCCTTACTAATGTTTGCAAGTATTGGCTTCCTTGGTTTACATTTGGTGTAATTGCCATTTTATCGTGTTACGGGGTTAAATTCGATAGATGTACCACAACGTATAATTTCTCTGAAATAGTTGAGCCTTATATGCGCCGGACCTACAATCATAAGGAATTGTTCCAGTGCATGAACCGTTGTGCAGTAATTGCGATTGCCTTATTTTTCACGTATGTTTTTTTAAATACGATACCTCAACTTTTTCCGACCACAATTGTACGTAACATCGTATTTGCCGGAGGCAGTAAAGGACACTTCAATGAAGATGATTTCAAAATAAAAAAGTTCGGGATAGGGACTGACGGCAATCCGTTCTTGACCGTAGAAGGAAAGGCAGGGGAATCAACACCGCAGAAAGAAGATACCGGGCTTGCCTATGTATTTGTAACAATTAATGGAACATATGCAGCTACATCAGACTGGATGTATACAAAGTGGCATGCTCACGAGTTAACACTTGATGAGGAGAACTGTGTGGAATCCATGAACATGAATTCAGGAGTAGGCGTCGAAATAGGAGACAACGTAAAAATCACCAACGCAAATGCAACAAAGCTCAAAAATGTCATGACTGCCGAGTTTGGGCTTGATAACAAAGACGGATCGATATGCGCAAAACAAATATTCGATTCAGCACCAAAATAGAATAATATGACAACATTATAGCAAATCAAATTCGACTATTGTGCAGGCCTCAAACCTATTTTACAACCCAACTTGTTTTTTAAGCTTTTTCATCCTTTGAATGCACTAATACAAAAGTAACTCGACAATGCAGTGACTGCGATACACAAGAGAATTACTATTGGAGTAAGTCCAGAAGGTTGGCTTACATCGGCGCTCAATTTCGATGCGTTTAATTCAAGTTAGGTATGCGTAAAAGTAGTCGCAGTCTTGTTTATCGTAAAACCAACTCGATAATTTAGATCATATAGATTGAATCTTTTTATTGTTACCTGGCAGAGAACAATGTTTACGACATACCACACGAAGGACTTAAGCCTTAAAAAGCATATCAAGGGTCATCCCAATATTTGGGGCATATATGAGAATTCGCCGTTGAGTGTCTCATTCTCGCTCATTAAATCTGTGATTCCTGAATCTACTGGAAAGCACTTGATTGCCTCGCCTCTAGTTCCAAAAACTATAATCTGCATCTAATGCACATCTAATGCACCTTAACAATTATAATACATTCTTTTATAATCACTATTACAGGTACATATGAAGTCTAGTTCTACTCACAGGGTAGCCGTTTTGGACGAAGAACTCTGTCAACCAAAGAAATGTGGATTGGAATGTATCATCTACTGTCCAGTTAACAAGACAGGTGGAGAGTGCATAGTACAGAGACCCGAAGATGGAAAAGCGGTTATTTCTGAAGAATTATGTACGGGATGCGGCATTTGTATAAAAAAGTGCCCTTTTGATGCCATAGTAATCGTCAATCTAGCCAAGGAGATTGGAGACCACAAGGTACATCAATATGGTATCAATTCTTTCAGACTTTATCACATCCCTTTACTTAAAAAAGGTTCAGTAGTAGGACTATTGGGACGAAATGGAATTGGTAAATCAACACTTTTGAATATCTTATCAGGAAGTATCAAACCAAATTTTGGAAACTATGATTCTGAGTTACAATGGGATGATATTATAAAGAATTTTCAGGGTTCGGAGTTAAAGCCTCATTTTGAAAAAATTTCTTTAGGTAACTTACGAACCTCAATCAAGCCTCAAATGGTTCAACTAATTCCAAAGGCTTTTAAGGGAACAGCTAGAGAACTTTTGAAAAAGTATGACGAAAGGGGCATGATCGATACTGTAATAGATCAATTGTCTCTTACCAATTCTTTAGACCGTTCACTTTCTGAATTGAGTGGCGGAGAATTGCAACGATTAGCAGTTGCAGTAGCGGTCAATAAGGATGCTGATTATTATTTCTTTGACGAACCGTCCTCCTATAACGACATTTATCAACGTCTGGCTGTTGCAAGAACCATAAAACAACTTGCTAACGATGGCAAAAGTGTAATGGTCGTTGAACATGATTTAACTTTACTTGACTACCTGTCAGACTATATTCATATCTTGTACGGTGAACCAGCGGCATATGGCATAGTTGCACCCATACAGGGAACGACAGTGGGTATAAACGCTTTTTTGGATGGATTTATACCTACAGAAAATATCAGATTCCGAGAAAAATCATTCAAATTTGAGAGTTCGAGCATAAATGAAGAATTGATTGTGGATAGACCGATGACAAAGTTTTCCCAATTGACTAAATTATTTTCTTCATTTGAGCTAAATGTTTCTCCTGGAGAGATAAGAGAGGGCGAGATAGTCGGGTTGGTAGGAGCAAATGCATTAGGGAAAACTACATTTATGAAAATGATCGCTGGTATGGAGAAAGCAGATAGTGGTCAAATAGATATTCAAGCCAGTTTATCGTACAAACCACAATACTTGCAAAACGAATATGATGGCAATATTCAATCTCTTTTGGAGCTTGCTCATCAAGGACCAATAGAAGGTTCTACAATGGAACAGCAAATTTTAGTGCCGATGGGGATCAAGAAACTTTATGATAAGCGAGTAGATACACTGAGCGGCGGTGAGCTACAGAAGGTCGCGGTTTGTTGTTCTCTCATTAGACCAGCTGATATTTACGCACTGGATGAACCATCCGCATTTTTGGATGTAGAGGACAGAATCAACATTGCTAAATTTTTGCACCGATTTGTAAAATCACAGGGAAAATCGGCGATAATTGTAGATCATGATATGCAACTGATTGATTTGGTCTCCGATTCACTAATGATTTTTTCAGGGATACCAGGTAAGAAAGGATTTGCAGGCTCCCCTATCAAGAAAGATCTTGGAATGAATAAGTTCCTTGAGAACTTGTCAATAACATATAGACGAGATGAAAATACAGGACGCCCAAGAATCAATAAACTTGGCGGGAGATTAGACAGGGCTCAAAAAAATTCCGGAGATTATTACCAGAGGACTTGATCACTAAACAAAAACATGACAAGAATGTTAAAAGAGGTTTTGCAAGAAAAACTTGATGTTTCCGAGATTAATAAGCTGTCTTCCTCTTTTGACATAATCGGCAGTATAGCCATTATTAAAATCCCGGAAACATTGTCGTCAAAAAAAACACTTATTGCAGACACATTAATCGAAGAAATTAAATCAGTAAAAACGGTATTCTCGCAAGTATCAGCAATTGAGGGAGAGTACAGATTGCGTAAATTGGAATTTTTATCAGGAGAGAATACTCCAATTACTATTTACAAGGAACATGGATGTACGTTTAAGGTCGATGTTATCAATACATACTTCTCTCCGAGGCTTTCAACCGAACGACTCAGGATATCAAATTTGATAAGCCCTAATGAAGTCATTGTAAATATGTTCGGAGGTGTAGGAACATTCTCCATTGTGATAGCACGTAATAACAGGTCATCAAAAATCTATTCGATAGATTCAAATCCAATTGCTATTGATTTATGTGAAGAGAATACAGAGACAAACAAATTATCGAATAATGTTTTTCCAATTCTCGGTGATGCTAAGGAGATAATACCCAAAAAGATTAGAGGAATCGCCACCAGAGTCCTTATGCCATTGCCTGAGAAAGCAAAAGAGTTCGTTGACTCTGCAGTAAGTTGCCTTGTAAATAGTAAGGGCATTGTACATTATTTTGCTCATGTAGGAGCAGATAATAAGAAGAATGCTATCCAAAGTGCATCAATAGACACAACAGCATCATTCGGTGATTTTAACCACAATATTAGAAACATCAGAGTTGTAAGAGAAGTAGGTCCTCGATTTTATCAAATCGTTTCTGACGTTGAAGTAATCTGATCTGCTGATCATTTATCCCGTGGAGCGGTAGCCATTGTATAGCCCATCCATACGAGTACTGTCATGATAATCCCGACGATGATTATCAAAGTTAATTTTATTACAAAAATGTCCCAATGTGAAAATAACATCAAATATGAAAATACAATGAAAAAAAATGATGGAACGACAAGTAATATTAGTCCAATAATCCTATTTTCTCTCATGCCTGTCGGGGCATTTGCTTCATTCATGATAATTCCAATGCCATCAAGTACGCATCTTCACCGTCTCTATAATACGATTTCAGCTTTGACCTCACCTTAAAATTTAGTTTTTCATACATTTTTATTGCTGCCGAATTGCTAACCCTCACTTCCAAGTAGACTTCTTCAGTTCTTCTTGAAACAAGCCCATTTATTGCTTCTTCCATAAGTATGGTCCCTACTTTCTTACCTCGATGCTCTTCCAATAATGCGATGGAAACAACATGTCCCTTTTTAACGAAACCTAATTTTCTGAAGTTTGAAAATCCAAATTCTATCTTGCACATTACATATCCAATTATCTTTCCATCATGTTCGGCAAGAATAAATGATTCCGGCAACTCTTTGAGAATTGACTCGAAAAAATACTCAGTGTAGTGTTCAGGAAGTGAATTTAAATTAATTTCAATAACAGAATGTAGGTTCTCTTGTCCACATCTATAAAAGACATATTCTCCATTTTTTCGTAGGCAGCTCTGCAAATTATCAAATTAATGATAATTAATTATTTTAACTTTGGCTTTTCAAACCTCTCTGGATTCAATTAGCAAATTCGTTTTTGAATATAGCAACGTTCGGATCAAGAGCTATTGAAATCTTATGACTCTTACCATTCATTTCAAGTATCTTATCTGCTGCCTCCTGGATATTAGAAAATATTTTAAAGCCAAATGTATCTTTTAGATAATACTTCGGTAAAGAAGAAAGAATTGAGATAGTGAATTTTTCCTTCAACTCATTGATAAACATTAAATGTTCCATCCCGTCGATGTAGCCGTAATTTTTGTAATCATCTAATTTTATTTGCCCGTAAGCGAATTTCTCTATCGCAGAGCTTCCAAAACCTTTGTTATTTTCTGAAACAATTACTACAATGGAATTTTTTCTCAGAATTCGAATGGTGTTCCATAACAAGTCCAATGAACTTGATAAAGTCGAACTGGAATTCGTATCAATATTTGTACCGATTATCAGGGATTTTTGTCCATGTTCAGTTTCAATTGACAGCTCATTTAGTTTTTCAATCACTCTATGGAAAGAATGAGCTAATTCACCGTAAAAAAAATTGTTAATCCCGGAATTATTTGACACTATCTCAATGGACATAGCACCCATATCTTCACAGAACTTTTCTGCAATTTCAATCGGCGGTCCTTTATTACCCGGATGAGGAAGATCGTCTATTCTTGAACTGAAGGCTTCATTCATCTTATCCTGTCCGAATTCTCGGAGGAGTTTGGTAGGAGTACCGCTAAAACCAAAAAAGGGATCAATATTTGTTTTTGAGATGAAAATAGTGTCCTTATTATTTGTGCGTTCCAGGAAATGATCGCTTTTTTTTTCAAACAAGCCAATATTTTGATTCTGTATTTTACTTGATAATTGCTTGCGTGCCTTTTGGATTGATTCAATAGACAACTGAATTCCTTTAGTTTCCGCAATGGAAACCAATCTAGAAGTGAGTTGAATCGTAGAATTTGAGGCATCCAGCGGGATGAGTATTGTGTTATCATTCATGTCAATAGATTCGATTTTTTGATCCAAGTTTTCAATGGCCAGTGTATTAAATTTTGAATTTTCAATAAGCGAAAGATTCTCTACCTTGAGGTCTACTATGATGTCGGTGCTACCATAATTTAGCCATAATTCAGGCATATTCGGATCTAATTATAGAAGGATTCAAGTGATGAAAAGACAGGTTAGCCTTCATAGATCATTAAATTCTTCTCTTCAAGTAAGTCATGCAAATTGTGGACAGCCCGGTAGACTTCCGATTCCTTCTTAGCCCCTGTGCACACCAATTTTCCACTCGCGAAAAGAAGAATGACTGTTTTTGGGTCAAGCATCCTGTGAATCAGACCGGGAAATTGTTCAGGTTCATACATACTACGTGGCAACACTCTCGCTGCTAATTCCAAATGGATTTTACCACCCAGACTTGCAGAAGCAACAATATTTTGTATTTCTATTTGAGGTTCATTTTCAATAGGAATACTGCCTTTTCTCAATTTTTGGACCACATTTTTGACTGCTTTTATTGCCTGTTCTTCAGATTTTGCACCGGTACAGACCATTTTGCCTGAACTGAAAATCAATGTTGCAGTCTTTGGAGATTTTAGTCTAAAGACAAGCCCTGGAAACTGGTCTGGATGATATTCGACATCGGGAAATATTTGAGTAATTAAATTAAGATTTACAGTTTGATTGACAGTCGCCGAAGCAACAACATTCTCGATGCTAACAATGGGCTTAGTTTCGGGCATACTAGGTTGGCTTTATAAATGGAAGTATATATACATGTTTGGAACAGATCTCAAATCACATAAAATATTTTAGCTAAGAGCAAAATAATTAGAAAACAAGTCCCCTCTTGACTAAAGTAATTTAAGTTCTGAAGTTACTTTATCTATAATATCCGATGGAGCAGGACCAATCCCTATACACGTGACAGTTCCCGATGGAATCTGAGTTAGGCCCTTGTCTTGAATTATTACTATCGGTATCATGAATTTTTCTGCCTTGCTCTTTATTTGAAGTAACTCTTCCAAGCTATTTACCTTTACAACTATCTTTGGTTGTCCTTCGTTAAACCAACTTCGTACCCATTGATTGTCGAATTTTTTGGATTCGTTAACGCCGAGTACCGCTGCGTGTCCGACTTGGGCTGCTATTTTTCCAACGCCCATGCGAAGGTCTCTTCTTACAACAATGACTTGTTTGAACTCCACTTCAGGTTAGTTAATAAAATGATGAAATAATTGTTTTCCTTGTAGGCTATGGAATACTATGATGTTTTGATCGCAGGAGGGAGTGTAGCGGGGCTTACAACCGCAAGAGAATGTTCCTCCAAAGGTAATTCAACGATTGTGATAGAAGAGGATCACGAAATTGGAACTCCAGAACATTGTGGCGGAATGGTTAGCCTGAGTGGATTGCAGAAATTGGGTCTTATTCTGGATTCGAACAATTTTCAAAATGCTGTCCCAATGGCCAGAATTAGATCCAAATCAGCTAGTTTCGAACTCTCTGCCGAAAAACAAAATGTTATTGTGTTAGATA
>DATIFZ010000077.1:0-6062 GCA_035454925.1 Nitrososphaeraceae archaeon | reverse complement strand
CATATAGTGCGTCTGCAGGCGAATTAAGGCTTCTAAATTATTAAAATCTCTAACTTTAACCCAAACACGTTAGTATGACATATACTCTAATGAAAGCAAATGTCTAGTGAGTTCATAATTAAAAAAAAGGAGAGAGCCAGAGGCATTGATATTTTCAGGTAAGGAGCAAATCCTATAAAATCAAAAAATTTTCTTATCCTTCTTTCGTAATATTTCCTCGTTACCTCTGACCTTATCGAAAACCTAAACATTCGGTAGGGATTAGATAAATAGATTTCAACTTTTTTATCTGTTATACTCTGCAATTACATAACATCTTTACATGTGGTGCTAAATAAAGGGACAAGATTGACATGGGCTGGTCGAATGCATATTGTTTACAAAGTGAATCCATATAACTAGACAACATTTTGATTCGGGTTTGGTGGGATTCGGAAACTGCATGTAGTACGGTCCTGTTAATTGGTATTTATCTTTACTCTAATAGTAAAGACCTTTTTAGCTCACAGCTGCAAATGTCCCATTTTGAAGCAGTGATTTTGCTTCCGCAGCAAAAGTACCGTTTTGGAGTAGTTCTCTTGCAATTGCAAGCTGTTCTGGTAAAATGAAGCCCATTTGAACTGTTTGAGGTTCGTTAAAAGCCGGAGTGATATGTTTGGCTTGAAATGCAAATAAATCTCCTCTTGGAATTACAATGCCAGCGTTCTTGGAATAGTTTTGGTAGGCAGCACTCATCTTCTGCACGAGATCTGGATTTTGATCCGCTACATTGTTATTCTGAGCAGGATCATTAACAATATTATACAACTCCCATTTGCCACCAGTATGTGCATCTTTAACAATCTCCCACTCACCCATATACAATCCAGTACTGTTGAACATTTCTGTACCAATTGGTTCGTCTGGTGGATGTATGCTATCCGCCACGCCATCAATAAGTGGTTTCATAGATTTTCCCATGATTGGATGCACTTCATGTGCTTTGTAAGTTGAACCCGGTTGCGGCACTTGAGCATAATCTAAAAATGTAGGCGTCATATCTGTCACAAATACGAAACTCTTGATAATATGATTGGCTGGTTTTGCTGATGTTGTTTCCGATGGTGATGATGAGGACAAGCCAGTAGCAGGTTCTTTGATTATAAATGGTGGTCTGGTTCCTCCTTCATAAGTGCTCATTTTAAATCCAGACAATGGAGCAACTGACAAATAAGAACCCCATGCACCGTAATTAATACTTGTGTCAGCATTACCAAAGTTAGGTAAAGTATTGTTTAAACTCTTGAAAAATGCTGGTAACTCCTTATGATTAACTGCATTTGATATTGCCCCAGAAAGTGGAAATTGAATAGGTTCGCTGCCTGCGTTATCGGAGGTAAACATAATTAGTGTATTGTCATATTGACCTATCTCCTTTAGATAATTGATTAGTCTTCCGATATTCTGATCCGTATTTTCTATCAAAGCGGCACGGACAGCCAAAATATCGCTGGCATAATTCTTCTGTATTTCACTTAGAGAACCCCATGGTACGTTCGGTGGCAATCGATTTGGTAACGTCATATTTGAGGGCCATATGCCTAGTTCTTTTTGCTTTTCAAATCGTTGTTCTCTTATTGGTTCCCATCCAGCACTATAGACTTTCTCATACTTTTGTATACTATCCTTTGGTGCCATGAAGGGTGAATGAGCAGCAGTGAATGCTAGATACATAAATAATGGTTTTCCATCATGATAAGTACTGTTGATATTCTGAATCATTTTGTTTGTGTAAAGTTCATTAGAAAATAGCGTGTTATTACCTGGTCTGTTTACAATTGTATTGTTTTCGACATAGTTCTGAGCAAGTCCAGGGAATATTGGTGCACTGTTCCAATGATTACCTCCATCTCCTAAGAGAGAGAAGACATGATCAAATCCTCGAGAATATGGATATGCTTCAGTATTATTAGTGCCTTTACCAGATAGATGCCACTTTCCGGACATCAAAGTATGATATCCTACATCTCTTAATAGCTCCGCAACAGTTACAACTCTATTATTGATATAAGTTTCATATCCTGGTTGACCTCTCTGATTTTCAGCTATTATTTCATACATTGTCCCTATTCCACCAACATGCCAATCAACACCTGTAAGGAGTGCCACTCTTGCAGGAGAGCAGGTAGGAGCAGTATGATAATTAGTTAAAATATGTCCTTCCTTAGCAATCTGGTCTAAATTCGGTGTTGAAATTTCACTGCCAAATGCGCCTATATCAGAATAGCCGAAATCATCTCCAACAATCATCAATATATTTGGACGTGTAGTCCCTGTATCAGTAGCCAACGGTTGTGCAATAGCTAACTGTGACTTTGTACCTGATATTAACAAAGGTGTTGCCACTAGACTTAACGTCATTCCTAAAATCAAAGAAAGTGCTAGATAATACTTTGAACCATTCACAACGTCTTAGAATAGTCATCCCTTATAAGATTGTCGTATGCAGTAAATTTCGGTGCAACTTTCGGCTTGTTATCTGTCACGTCAAAAGGACCTATCAATCTTAATTATAACTTGATAAAAGCACCCGAAGAATAATTGATTACGTTATTATTCATGAATTATGTCAGTTCATTATTAAGAAACATTCGCATCATTTTTGGAGTTTGTTGAAAATATGTGTGACAGATTACAAGAGAAAAATTGAATGGCTTGAAATAAATGGAAAATATCTCCTTTGCTGAAATAGAACACTAGCTATTCTGTTACATAAGAAAGTCCAAAGAATAATACATTTAACGCTCAAAATCTGTAATAATTCTGAATTTTTTTATTTACCCTACTTTCAATTTGATGTCTAAAAAATTGAATAAAGTAACTGTTCGCCCAGTTAGTATCCTTTAGTTCATTTTTAATGAATAAATTTGCTTGTTCTTGTAGGGAGAGATCTTGTTCAAAACCAAAGTTAAAGAACATTTTCAAATTCCTACAATACTGTCTTTTGGTTTCAGTTGTCTTTAATGCGAATAAAAAGGAATCGATGTAATCTTTTTCTTCTTGTACTAGAAACGTCATGTTTATTCTATATTCCAAGGATTAATATTGTTTTTGACATGGGGCTGGTCGTTATAGTAACGCTAGAAGTTCAATAAGTGGACTCATTGTAAAAGTAGATCTAGTTAGCTTTAAAGATTTCTATTATATAGTCACAGTATGCATTGCAGAATGGCCTTGATTTAATGATATCTGAAGAGATGTAATTCATGGATTCAGTGGGATTTGAACCTTGCTGGTACGTGGGGTCAGCTCGATATTGCTAAGCCGATGATCTGAATTCCGTGAGACTGATAGTGCTAGATTTACGATAGTTTGTAATTCCCTTACAATTTAGCTAGTGCAAGTACGAGTCCGGTGGTTCTGGGAACCCAAGCAGTTCAATATACAGACTCGCTACCTAATGTTAGTCTATCCCTAAGCTATAAACTTGACTAGTTTTAGGTTCGAGTTCTTTGGGAACCATATGGAATTTCAAAAGCCCTCCTCAAAGAGGCAGCGTTAGAAAAAAGAAGAGATGAATCATAGAATTGTATTCGATATTCTCATTCCCAGCCTTCTTCATATGGTCCTTCAAAATCACTACCAGACAGATCATTGTCAGAATAACAGCCCATAGGTTCAAACCACTGGGTAGAGTCATCGGTATCATACGAGCTATCATCTGAAAGACAATTCAGCAACGAGGTATGATAGTAATTCGATTTATAGTCGATTGCATCCGTCTTACTTATCGCTAATGCAAGATTTGCGCTATTAATCGATGATGCAAAAATCATGGTTGTTGCGGCAATTATAATGCTTACTGACGTTATTTTTGTTTTCATTTACCTCATTTTGAATTGCAATTTATTTATCAGATTCTGATATATCTTATATTTGAATTTTATATCACTTTATATCAAACCATTACAATTTGATTAGGATGCAGGACTGATTTGATACATACTACCTAGCCCGATTGACACGACATACAAATTACCGTCTGGGCCTACTTCTAAATCAGTAATGCCCCCGAATCCTTGACCAAATACAATATCACTTACCCCTGGTGAGGAGGGATCTTCTATGACTCTTGATGAAAGTTGCTCTGGCAGGATTATATCATTCCTATCTGGAGTTAGATCAAAGTGATAAATTCTTCCGTTGTGTACGTCCCCCACAAACATATTGTTCTCATATTTATCACCAAGTTTAGAAGAATCCAAAAATTTTACCGCTGTTGGTCCTGCCGTATTTACCCATACTAACTTAGGATCACCATAGCGTCCATTACCATCAAAATCTACTAAATCAGATTCAGAAAACGAATCTTCCATTGATGCCAATCCTTGTACCTGTTGCCATCCACTATTAAATCCCGGCAAAACTAGATTTATCTCGTCTCCATTTCCAGGCCCATTCTCGGTATCCCACAGATTACCAGAAATAGGATCAAAATCGATACCAAAACTATTTCGAATTCCATATGCATAGTATATACGTACTGGGATAGTGTCTCCTAAAATGCCGTCTGTAGGTTGACCATCTTGTGTTATTCTTAATATACCGCCTCTACCATCTGGCTCAACCCCATTTTCATAGTTTTGAGTCTTAGTTTCCGTGCTTGAATCCTTAAATGAACCGTCTACGTCGCCTATTGTTACGTAAAGGTTGTTATCGGGGCCGATTGTTATGTCACCCCCATTATGACGAGGTCCAGGATTAGCAGGTAGGTCCATTAGAAGTAATGGGTTAATCAATGAATCGCCTGATAACTCATATCTATAAACCCTATTCCCAATAGGTTCCACTCCCTTTTTATCCCCACCATCCGGTCCTTCAATTTCAGTATAATAAAGAAACACATAGGCGGTAGAACCATCTTTCGACACTGCGATACCGCACAAGCACCTCTCGACAGAATTGGCGACATTAAGATCAAGAACTGGCTTTGCAAGAACGTTACCATTTACTATTCTTTTAACAATCCCTGTATCTTTTTCCAGCACCAAAATATCATTGTTTCCAATAAAAGCCATAGTAGTGGGAGTATTCAAACCTTCCACAATCGTGCTAATTTTTAAATTCGAATCAAAAATTTTTGGCTTGCCCTCTTCCGTAAACTCTGTTTCTGCAAATTTGTCCGCGGCCAAACCGTAGTGAACGGGAATTCCTAGGACAACGACAAAGATAACGACAACAACCAGAGGGATATATGATGAAATCATCGTAGTGGATGTCAAGTTGCTTGTCAATGCTTCAAAAATAGTTTATGGCGTATCTAATATATATTATGGAATGACACTCAACCTACAGTTTATCGACTTCAGCTGTTCAAGCCCCAGTTGTAAGCACATATCCTAACCTCTAGAAGCGTGGGTTACTTTTTTTAGGTTCTAAACATGGTAATAAATAAAGAGATGCAGTGAGAAATCCTTCTCAAGCAATTTTGATACTAAATAATCTCCCGCGACAAATTCGTCCGGGGGATCGTTTGATTTTGTAATAAGTCATCAAGTGATGTAACATTTGTCGAATTTGAATTGGTTGTTTTGCAAGGATTATCATCTATATAAATAGTTGTGGTACAATTTCCATTTTCACAATTCGAACTAAAATTAGCTTGAAATTCTGCAGACGAATAGTGAAAAAATGGCAGGTAAGATAAAATGACTAGCCCGAACACAAGAGTAATACAGTCTTTGATTCAATGCAATTGAATTCAGCTTTCATGAAACATGCATAGGCCATAATCACATTTGACTTATTTGATCTAATTCTTTAATTCTCTGGCATTAAACAAGTTAAGAAATAATATTAAACTTTGCAGTTATTTTTTGGATTAATTATTGGCGGCTAATTTTTTCTCAATGAGAGAATCTAATATTATCTTCAACTAGTACTGACAATGACCAACCGGATAAGATCACGACTCCTATAAGTAGTATCACGATTCCAATAATGTGTATATCCTTTTTCAAATTCATGATAAATATGGAGTACAATTTGCGTATATATAAGAAGATTTAATTCGGATACAGTTA
>DATIFZ010000076.1:0-3632 GCA_035454925.1 Nitrososphaeraceae archaeon | reverse complement strand
ATACCCCTTGTGCCCTGTTCCAAGAACAATCGATTACGCATATGGATTCGACCAAAGTCTTATCAACTCTACAAATTACCTCATTTGCGAAAGGATTTAAGACAAGCATACCGTGTTGTATGGTTTTAGTGGGTAAAATGGCGCCAAATTTTATCAATTTCAAAGCGCTGCATTTTTTTGGATCATCTTGATTTAGCAAAAGCGCAAAGCATCGTAACAACTGTTGATTCTATGCGATAATGTCAATAAAACATTTTCGAGGATTTTGATTTACTAAGGCAAACACAATCGTAAACATTAAAAATCATGAATTTTTGAAGTAATACCGTTGCCACAATTGAATAAAATCACAGTTTTAGGGTCAGGAATTATGGGCCATGGAATTGCACAGATTTCAGCGATGAATGGATATCAAGTCGTGCTCCGTGATATAGAACAGAGGTTCTTAGATAGCGCAATGGGTAAAATAAGATGGTCGCTGGATAAGCTCGTTGAAAAAAACAAGATAAGAAAGGAAGAATCTGATAAGATTTATGGAAGAATAAAACCGATTGTAGACCTTAAGGAGGCTTTAGTTGATACTGATTTACTTATCGAAGCTGTTCCAGAAGATCTTAATCTAAAGAAGAAAGTATATTCAGAAGTGGATCAATTTGCCGAAGAAAAAACTGTGTATGCATCGAATACAAGTACATTGCCAATCAGTGAAATATCTCAATTAACTAGTAGGCCTGACAGATTTATAGGATTACATTTCTTTAATCCCCCACAACTTATGAAATTAGTTGAGGTAATTCCAGGAGTAACAACTGAGAAATCGATTGTGGACCTCGGGATCAATCTGGTAAAAACATTGGGAAAAGATCCAATTTTATGTAACAAAGATGTTCCAGGATTTATTGTAAATAGAATATTCATACCGCTAGTCCATGAGGCAGCATACTGCCTAGAAAGTGATGGGAAGACTATGACACAAATCGATTCAGCTGTTAAATTTAAATTGTTTCTGCCAATGGGAATATTTGAATTAGCTGACTATACTGGAATTGATGTTATCCACAAAGCGACTGTTGAAATGTACTCCCGAGATAAGAAAGTAATACATCCCCACCCTATGATTGCACAATTATTCTCATCAGGAAAACTTGGGAAAAAATCAGGAGATGGTTTCTATTCCTATGGAGACAAGAATTATGAAAGAGTGCCGTTATCTGAAGAGGAAGCAAATGAATATGACCCAATTAGGATGTTATCTGTAGCATTAAACAATGCGTCATGGCTTATCACGAATAATGTGTGCAATAAAGATGACCTTGAATTAGCGCTGAGATTGGGAATGGGGCTTAAAAAGGAGTTGTTTGAAATAGGAAAAGAGTATGGGTTTGAGAATATAATAAATACTCTGAATCAATTGAAAAAAGTAAACGAATCATTTTATACTCCAGACCCTTACCTCGTTACTCTTTCAAAATAAGTAAGTCTTAAACAATTGTAGCTTATGCTAGGAATGTTGATTTAATTTAAAGTAGTCTGAAATAACTTTAACTGCAGAGCGCGCATTGTCTGAAGTCCGTATGAAGACTCGCTTTCTTTCATCCAGATATCTCCCTCCAAAGTTTTCAGCAGTACCTCCACTGCTAGGTATTGTTACCAATATTTTTTTTAGCATGTATCCAACGCAAAGTTCTATCAGAGTGCCAACGCCGCCGCCTACAGCGATAATCCCATCAGCTGACGATGCCACCATGAAATCTCTGGCGTAGCCTATTCCTGTTGCAATAACTACATCACAAAATTTGTTTGCATATTGCGCCTCTTCTTGAGGAATAATCCCTACTGTCAATCCCGCCTGTTCTTTTGCTCCCTTACAGGCATTTTCCATGACGCCGCCAAGACCGCCACAAATTAATACTGCATTTGCCTTTGCAATTTCGGTTCCTACTTCGTATGCTATTTTGTTTGTTATCTCATTTGATTTATCCTGATTATATCCTATAACTGCAATCTGAAGCCTTTTCATCGTTTTTTCGATAAACTAATTCATATATTTATTATGATATTAGTTTGACGACTATGCTGATGCAATTTTAAGCCCTAATTATGATAATTTCAATTCCATGCGACTTTTGTGGGACCTCTTAGGTATGAAATCGAGAGTTAACACTCGTAATTTTGATCACGGTGCAAGAATAATATGTCTCGGAAATATCACAGAGATGAATGAATTACAGAATCAAAGACCCAAAATTAGCTGAAGAAGGGAAGAGAAAAATCGATTGGGCGCAGGTGCATATGCCAGTATTGCTCAATCTTAAAAAAAAATTACTAGATGAGAGTCCCTTAAAGGGTGTTAAATTTGCAGGATGTCTTCATGTTACGAAAGAGACTGGAGTATTAATTCGCACGCTACGTGATTTGGGTGCTGACTTGACTTGGTGTGGTTGCAATCCACTGAGTACGCAGGATGATGTTGCCGCGGCACTAGTAGACGAAGGGGTTTCAATATATGCTAGCAGAGGAGTTTCAAACGAACAATACTATGATGATATTCATTCAGCAATGGGGATTAAACCAAATGTTACAATTGATGATGGAGCCGATCTTACTGTGGAAATGCATAACTCGGGAAATTTATCTGAGGTTTATGGTGGTACAGAAGAAACAACAACTGGAGTTGTTAGATTACGAGCGATGGAAAAGAATGGTAAACTCAAATATCCGATAATGGCCGTCAACGATGCTGAAACAAAGCACGATTTTGACAATGTTTATGGAACAGGTCAGTCAGCCCTAGACGGCATAATCAGGGCTACTAATATATTGATTGCAGGAAAGAATGTGGTTGTCTCAGGATACGGACACGTCGGAAAAGGCGTTGCAAGAAGAGCTGCAGGACTTGGAGCTAATGTAATAATAACTGAAATTGAACCAATTGCAGCACTGAAAGCAAAACTGGACGGATACACCGTTTTACCCATGACTTCTGCGGCTATGACTGGGGACTTATTCATTACTACAACAGGATGCAAGGATGTAATAAGGGAGGAACATTTCTTGAAAATGAAAAATGGAGCTATACTAGCTAATGCCGGACATTTCAATGTGGAAATTTCAATTGACACACTTAAATCAAGCTCGGTTAAGGTAAAACAAATTAATCAGAATACAACAGAGTATGAACTTAAGAAAGGAAACAAACTATATCTCATAGGAGAAGGAAGATTGGTCAACCTAGTCGCCGCTGAAGGACATCCATCAGAGGTAATGGATATGAGCTTTGCCAACCAGCTTCTTTCAGCTATTAAACTGATTCAATTAAAAGGATCGTTATCTCCTGCAGTATATGATATCGAAAGGTCGCAGGATCAACAAATAGCAAAAGCAAAATTGGAATCAATGGACATTAGTATAGATACCCTTACTCAGGAACAACACACATATTTGACCGGATTTAGCGAAGGGACGTAGGTGAATTTTTTTAATTAAACTTGCGTTACATGATAGATCTTTATCAATCCACTTCACTGCGCTTTAAGTTCTTTTATTATTTCTGCTAATCAAGTAAGAAAAAGATTTTTACACAAGACTTCGATTACTTATTTAATGCGGAATATAGGTCCAAAGAAGAAAAA
>DATIFZ010000075.1:0-17881 GCA_035454925.1 Nitrososphaeraceae archaeon | reverse complement strand
TAGCGCCAATCTGGTCGTAATCCTATTGCGGTCGCTATTGCTGTGTGAAATTCAAGCGGTAGACCTATTGATGTCTCGGTGCTCTTAAAAGGAAAGATACCAGCGCTAGGAACCCGAAGTTGGTATTTTTCTGGATCATCTATAGCCTGAATCCATATCCGAGAAGAGGCTTCATCTGTATGACCTACAAGAGGCCCAAGTTTAAGTCGGTTAATGCCTGGTCTAGAAGACATTTTTATTTCTTGGGATTCTGATTTGAAAATTTATTCTGCAAAGATTTTCCGATTGCTTTACTCATATCAACTGCGTCTTTTGAGGAGATAGAATACTTTATTGGCTTTATCGAAAGGCGAGTCACTGCTGTATTAATCAGGCTAGCCAAGTCAGAGTTATACCTCTCTATATCCGAAGCCCTCTTGATAGCCAGAGCAATACTCCTTAGATCCGTAGCGCCGGCAGTTTTCAATTTTGCCCGCTGCCGATCATTCAAGCCTAATAGTTTTAGAGCGTTCTCAAATGGGATATTATTTGAATCTGTTGTTGAAAGTTTTGCAAATCGATCCATCATGAAGGTAACTACATCTCTGTCGTCTAGTCTGAACTCTTCTTGTTTCTCTCTTTGATTGGCTAAAACTATGGCCAATCGATTCTCAAGTAGATTCCAACGAGTTATCGCCTCTGTTGACCGTTCTCGTTCCGAAAGTCGTGCCGAACTTGTTGCGGATACCACTCCGCCTATATCAATAACACTAGGATCAAGAGGGACTCTAAAGAGAGGACTAACGGATGATGTGCTACCAGTTACGGAGACACCTCCAGATCCGGTAAAAGAGAAACAAGTGTCTAGCTCTCGTTGCTCTCCCATTAGAATACCTCGTTCCAGTGGAGAACGTGCTACTTCGCGGTCATACTCATCACGAATGCTATCATGCCAAATTTCAAGTATATGCTTGTAATTAATATATTTCCGAACAACTTGTGCTTCTTTAGGTCCTTGTGATACCACAGAGGGGACTATAAGCCCATTCCCGGTGATGGCCCAAAATTCAAGAACGGGCCTCACGAATTTAGGATCATTGGGATTACTAGGATCTGGTTCAAGTTGATCTGTAATATCAATATCAAAATCGTCCAATGGTGTTCCTCTGGGATAAGCGCGCGTTAAGTAAACGTAACTCTTTATGAGATCTTCAGCTGGATTAAAGATTTCCGGATACACTAGTGGACCTGGAGGGTTATCAAGAACACACACTCTTCGTAAACGAGCGTTTACACAGAAATCCTGGTCTTTCGGAACCAGCAAAACTGTAGTAAATTCTTGAATCCCTTCGATGCCGCTAGATCTGCGCTGTAGTAATTGGCTGAACCAAATGTTCAGATCAGAAGGCTCAACAGAAAGCAAATGGAGAGGTTGAGGTGAGAGAGAGAATCTGAGATGTGGTGTGCCAACATATTTTGCGTTTAACAATGTCAACACATTTTCGACCTTCATAGAATGGCTTGTGAGCTGGCGTCTCTCCTCAGATGCTTCGCGCTGAGTCGTGTCCACTACTTGGGATACTCCGCGCTGCGCTGAAACGTTTGTGGATGTGCTCTGCATCGAAGCACCAAGAGAAACGGGTCCAATCCCAACAGATCCACTCCCGCCTACTGTCGTAGTTCTTGAATGACTGCTCGAAGATTCATACATTTGGCTGCCACTTTTTCCCATAAATTGCAGGTCTGATTCGCCTTCGAATACATCGACTCCTACTAGTCCCGTTTCAACGATAGTCCGATGAAGTGGAGCTGCAGAGTGAAAATATGGACGAATTGTCCCAGTGCTGCCGTCTGATTTTCTAACTCTCAAATCCAACAACAAATGAAAACAAGGCACACCCTCACCTAAAGCACCAACGGGGGAAGCGTTTGGAAGGGTTGCCGGAGACACCGATATCGTGAATTTTAGGTAAATTAACCTTTCTCCGGGGAACTTGCCTGTTAGATTATCTTCGTCAGGTTTATACACAAATAGCGATATAGAAGTTTGATCTGGTTCACCGAGAGTTAATGGCTGGCTCGTAGCAGCAAGCTTCCAAGGAATTTCCAATGGTAAAGGAAGATTCTCCTCAGACATCCTTTTGTTTCCTATTTGAACAACGTTTCATTGGATCGAACATGCTTTTAGTTGCCACAACTTCATTTTTGAGAATCGCACAATTAATCACTTCAAGGTTTAAATTATAATTCATCTGCTTATAAAGAAGTTCTAATATATTCGTAAACACTCGTTTCATTAAAATTAAGCTGCTTTTAAAGAACGCTTATTATTCAATCACTGATCGGTAGATAAGTCTCGGAGAACTATGCTATTACAGGTAATTATTTTATTTTGGGAATATCTCCACCTTTGGAGTATATGGGGCATCACCAATCAACTTGATAATGCTTTCATATAATCTATGATTGGTTTTGAATATAAATGTGAATTCGATTAGTAACGTTTGCTTTAACAAATAATATATAATTTTATATATTACTCAAGGATTTACATCTTAGATATCTATTAAATGAGCAATAATGAAGGATACTACTCGGCTCAATTTAAACCGAGTGATGGTTTACATAAACTACCTAAAGAACATTGTAGTGCAAACCTTAATCACCTCAAAATGATAGGTAAAGACCTATACCAACAAGTTCGCTTAGAACTTCCCACGACAAATGCGGTCATACCTGCAATTTATACAGTAGGTAAAGTTCATGAAGAAAAATCGGACCTAGTGTATGTAGGAAAAAAAATTGAAGAATTTGTAAAATGTCTGAAGACTCATAATACTAATCCATGTAAAGGAAAGGTGAAAGCTGACTTAACAAAAGATCTTAATGAAAACGATGCAAGATTACAGGGAGAATTTATAGAACAATTGACTGACAACGGTCAAAATCAGAAGTTAGTCGTGATTGCTCCACATGGTGGCGAAATTGAAAACAAAACAGACAAACAAGCGGAAATTGTGAGACATGAGATTCACCTGATGTATCTCTGTGGATTTGTAAAGGTTTTGATCAAAAGGATAAAAGTGCTTATGAACGGTGGCATATTACTGCTACGCAAATTAACGAAAAATCGTTTCCCCTGCTTAGTAAGATTTATGAGCGGAAGTTTAAATATGCAATTGCCTTCCACGGTTGGACTAGAGATAATATTTGCGTTGGAGGATGTAAGAATAACAAAACCGTAGACAAACTCAAAGTGGAAATTGAGGATGCAATTCAAAATGCACTCGAGGAAAAACACTGATATTCTGGTTAACGTTTCTGGCTGCCCCGAATGTCCAAGAGCATTTAACGGCGATAGCCCTGACAATATAGTAAATCGCCTAGGCACAAATGGTATTCAAATTGAACAATGCAAGTTGGCCCGCGAGGATTTTCATGATGTCATTGCTAAAGCAGTTGCTAAGATTATACGCCCCTATCTTAGTATGCCGAATTAGTAACTTTTAACCTGCCTAAATTCTAACAAACAATCTAATGGTTAATTTGCTATGTAACTTACGATTTAGAGGTATCGATAATTCTTAAATCCAGAGGTTTGTGAATCATTTTTGACATAATTTTCGGGCCCGGAGGGACTAGTCTGAATTTGCATGTGGATCCTTCTTAATTTGAATCGAATTTGTTTCAATATCGAGTTAACTGCATTCATTTCTTATCTACTATAGTCTTCAACTCTGAGGCAACAAGTCTTATAGCCAATAGAAACCCCTGTTTATAGGATTCATCCGTTTTTAGTTTCTTTAATTCCCTATTAGTTATCTTGGGAAAATCCTTTCTTAATATACGATCCGAATTGACAGGATTCTTCTTGCCGTTTTTTTTTTACACGTTTTTCAGACATTCTTTTCTTTTTTACCAAAAGATTTCTCTGTATGCCTTCAAATATAGAATATATAAACGCTATCAGGTCACGATTAACTGATTTCTGAATCAGCCCTCTGTGTTATAGTATGATTTTACAAAATCGATTAATATTCTTTTTACAAAAGGCGGCCGAACTTCTGATTTCCCGAACAGCGCCTCACTAGTAACGGCGTTTTCATTTTTCACAACAATTTTTAATTTGTTACCATTCCTTGAGAATTCGATTTCAGCCCATTTACTTCCTTGCTGTAATCTATAGGGATTGAGAATTAATGCTATTTTTGCTAAATGCGGACTAACTTTTACATGAGAACCTTTGAATTCATCTCCTTTTGATTCAAGATATCTTACCATTTGTGCCATTAACGGCTTAACAATGGTATTAAACAAATTCTTGAATTCATTTTCCATCCCCAGGTAATCCTCCTGCTCTTTCTTTTCCCTATTCCTGGTGTCCTCTTGTTTTTTCTGATAACGATCTAGTACCGAATCAAGTTCGTTTTCTATATCTTCCATCATATTTCCTAATGTTACTGGTAGTTGGTTTATATCCTTTTTTGGTCAATTTTTTTTGATCGATGCCAGGGCGTTGTTCTTACTTTTTGGTTACAATCACTACATCTTAAAATTTGCTTTGGATACTTCAGCTCACAAGTTGAACAGTAATTGAAATAATCGTAGTCAATTCTGCCGGCTAAAGGTGTTTGCTGTTTTTCATTTATATGGTTTATCAAAGTGGTTTTTGGCATTTGGATGTACACCTCCTACTCCATATTACTGGTATTCGGTACAGTAACGTTTCTGCTTACCTTCTTTAATGCATCTTCAAAATGTTTCATTGAGATTATTAAAGAGGTCTTTCTATTTTCATTTTTTGAAAGATCATTTTTGGAGGCGCTCGGGTAGGCTCTATTATTTGAAATATGTTCCCTAATGGCCGACATTGCTGCTGCGTTAACGAGCGAGGCGATATCGGCTCCTGAATATCCTTTTACTACTTCAGCCAGCTTTTCAATACTTACCGAATTGTCTACCGGTTTCTTCTTCATATGTATTTTCAATATCTCCCTTCTGGAATCGTTATCAGGAAGAGGAATTTCGAGCAGTCGATCAAATCTTCCCGGTCTTAATAATGCTTCATCAATGATATCAGGCCTATTCGTTGCTCCTATGACGACAACGCCTTTTAAGTCTTCTAGGCCGTCCAATTCAGTTAAAAGTTGGCTCACTAATCTCTCTCCGACATGAGAATCACTACTTCCAGTTGATGATCTCCTTGGTGCTACTGAATCAAGCTCATCAAAGAATACAACACACGGACTGGCTTGTCTTGCCTTTCTGAATACTTCTCTTATTCCCTTCTCCGATTCACCAACCCATTTTGATAGAAGCTCTGGTCCCTTGATACTTATGAAATTGGCCTCAGAATTTGTAGCCACAGCTTTTGCAATCATTGTTTTACCCGTACCAGGAGGCCCAAATAAAAGCAATCCTTTTGGAGGAGCAACATTGGCCTCTGAAAAGAGATCGGCATGCTTGAGAGGCCATTCAATCGCCTCTTTAAGCTCTTCCTTTACCACTGTAAGACCTCCGATATCTGTCCACATTACATTGGGTCTTTCTACATACACTTCTCTAAGGGCACTAGGTTGTACATCCTTTAATGCATCTTCGAAATCTTTGGGTGTAATTTTGATTTTGTTGAGAGTTTCGATAGGGATCTTAGATTCTTCAAGATTAATTTCTGGTAGAACTGTCCTTAATGATCTCATAGCCGCCTCTCTACACACTGCTTCGAGGTCAGCTCCTACGAAACCATGTGTCCTCTTGGATATATGCTCCAAATACACTTCTTGCGTAAGAGGCATTCCCCTTGTATGAATTTCAAGTATCTCTAATCTTCCGTTCTTATCTGGGATCCCAATTTCTATTTCTCTGTCAAATCGACCAGGACGTCGTAAAGCTGGGTCCAGAGCGTCGGGCCTATTTGTAGCACCTATTACTACGATTTTGCCTCTGGATTCAAGTCCATCCATAAGCGTCAATAACTGTGAGACTACTCTTTTTTCTACATCACCTGATACTTCTTCACGCTTAGGGGCAATAGAATCAATTTCGTCAATAAATATAATGCTGGGAGCATTCTCCTGTGCTTGTTTAAACGTATCTCTGAGCCTTTCTTCGCTTTCTCCATAGAATTTGCTCATTATTTCTGGTCCGCCTATAGAGTAAAAGTCGGCATTGGTTTCGTTTGCAACAGCCTTTGCCAACAAGGTTTTTCCTGTTCCAGGAGGACCAAAAAGCAATACGCCCCTTGGAGCTTCTATTCCAATTCTATCAAATATTTCTGGATGTCTCATTGGAAGCTCGATCATTTCTCGTACTTTTTGAATTTCATTTCGTAAACCACCAATGTCTTCATAGTTGACTCTTGGAATAAGTTTTGTTCCTTGTTTTGGAACAGATCCTATAACAAAATCTGTATCAGATGCAATTATCCCGGGGCCATCTGAGGGGATAATAGTGGTAATAATGAATCCTATTTTATGACCCATCATGTTGACAGGTATTGTATCTCCTTTCGTTACAACGTGACCTTCTAGTATTCCGGGAAGATATTCCTCCAAGCCAACTATATTTAGATCTTCTGTTGGAGATAATACTACCTGTTCCACTTTTCTTGCATTCACTTTGCGAACAGAAACATTATCATCTATTCCCATGCCCAGGTTATTGCGAGTATAGCCGTCTATTCGAATCAATTTTTTCCCAGAATCAATCTGTTGAGCCGACCAAAGTATGGCATGCGTCTTTCTTTTGTTTCCTGATATTTCGAGCATGTCGCCAGTGCCTAGTTGTAGGTCATTCATTATCTTAGGATCTATGATTGCTATGCCTTTACCCACAAATTTCGGGTCTGTTTCTGCAATCCTCAGTGAGGTTTTTCCTATGTTATCAATATTCAATCCTTTTCACCTCAAAAAAAATGGAGTGTTAGTGGTCTATTCGACCTTTATTTCCTTGGGTTTCGGTCTGGGGGATCTTTTCGACCTTAATTTTAGTTCTAATATCCCGTTGGTGTAATTTGCTTTTGCACTATCAGAGTCAATTTCATCGTATACAGGTATTTCAGTGTGATACTTTTTGTCTCCTTTCTCAGCATGTATTGTTACGACTCCTTCAGCTGCTTCCACTTTGATGTCCTGCTTTGTGATTCCGGGCAGTTCGGCAGTGATGGTTAAAGTGTTGTCCTTTTCATCAAATGCTGTATCTACTAATGGTTCTCGAGTAGAGCTTTGTTGCATTAATCCTCTCGTAGCAGGTTTTGCATTTCCAAACTCTCTTATGTGTGGTTTCCCGTCTGGGCCAACTGTTAGTTGGTATCCATAATAGTACGGAAATGTACTGAATGCCGTATTTGGCTCCCTAGCCGTGCGAAATAGACGGGCTAGCATTTGTTCAGCCTCTGAAAACTCTTTGTCTAGCTCTTCAAAGATCCTGTTTGTATATTCCAATGGATTTCTCCACAATATACATTCACCTGACGTTATGTCATACACATTACGATATATATTTTTTATGCTGCTTTACCATCTTGTATGACATTATTAGAATAAAGAATTATCACGTACGCAATGCGGTGAGCTGTAGGATGTAATAGATCAAAAAGTTCTCACTGTTATTTGTCCTAAATGCAGGAGCTCTTGTTGGAAATAGGGCAGAAAAAATGTCGATCCTAAAAGAGTATCCATGCAATGCTTACACAAATGGCTAATAAATAACATTGTAAATAATATATTATGGAAAAAAATTTTCTTTTTTCCATTACAGATTTTCTTAGCTCTTGAGTTTACTCGTCCCGATATACCGTTTAGACTTGAAACTAACCTGATAGTCTCAAAGATATTATTAGGCTAATATCATACAGATATTATAATGGTCGATATCGAAAAGGAATTGGGACCTTTATTTGAGAAACTAGAAAAGGAAGGAAAATTAGAGCGGTATAGAAAAAGAGACCAAAGGATAGTAGACGAACACAATGAATTCAAAGACATGTGTGATGCTTTGATTGCTCCATTAATGCGTGATTATCAAAGATATCTCCGAAAAAAAGGTATATACTCAGATATAGTAAAAGAGCCAAAAATTGATATGCCAACTATTCCTAATCCCAGTATTTCTTTTGTCTTAACAGATTTTAATTTGTTATCACCCCCAGGAGTTTATCCCAGTATTAAATTTACCCTAGAAGGAGAAAAAATATTGGAAACCATAACTGGGAAAACAACTTTTTCAATAGAATATTTAAAAAACCAAGTTACTCCAGATTTAATCACAAATAAAATAACTAATTTAATCAAGTCATGTTTAGAGACGCTATGAAGAAATTTGAAATGCAATTTAGACTCATTATAGGAAAAATAGGAACTTGAGCTGGTTTGTGAATCATTTTTGATATAATTTTCGGGCCCGGAGGGATGTGTTACGATATCAGTGCTAAAAGTAGGTTTCTAAATTAAGAGTAGGAAAGCTTCAAGTTTTTCTTTTAAAGTTACTCTTAATTCTTGAAATATTCCACTATGTGATTAAAGACAAGCGATTAACAAAAATGAAGCGTAATGCATTGATAGGAGATTGATGCTTTTGTAGGCAAATGATCAAAGACACAGAAAAAAATCCATGATCTCTTTATATAGTATGAAATTTCTTCACTTGTTAATGAATAAATTATCATTAATGACAACGTTTGCCATTCTTGCTGTAACCTCAATCGCATTAGCAGCGACAGGATTGAACTTGATGTCCTCAGCGATAGCCCAAGAAGAGAATGCAACAATGGCTGGAAATGAGACGATGTATGCAGAAAATATGACAGGCACGAATATGACAGAAGGAACTGGCAACATATCGGGTGTTGAAGATCCTGGATTTTGAGAAATAGATAAAATCAAATCTTGCAGAAGTATATACGTCTGACTACGGCTCAAATCTTTCTTTTTTGTTGAAAGTGGGATTAAGGGATGGGAAAGACTAGCAATTCCTTCAATAATTTTTATAACCAATTTGCTCTTACCTCAGTCCATAACACTATCAAGATCTCTATTATAGTCTATTCTGTTCTTGCCATCATTGTAATAGATACCAGCCTTAATCAAAATTCTGAAATGCGCTTTCACCTACAGAGTTCTGGGTTCAGTGTTGCATTATTTGTTGTATTGGGGATGATAGTTATTGGTGGCCAGTTTTATGTTCTAGAATTTGTTAGACAGAAAAGCAGTCAAATTCGTAAGAAGGTTGCCTATCTTCGCATTTCGTATAAAATTGTATTTCTTATTCAATACTTGGTAATCTCAATTTTCGTATTTGTACTGATCCAGATAATATTTATGCAACAATACTCTCCCATTGCCCTAACCATAGTTACAACGTTGACTTATGGTTTGACTATTGGTCTTATGGGTATCTTTACCATAATATTTTTCTCATGGTACAAATCGAATAGAAATTCAATTGTAATTTTGATTTATGGTTTATCTTTTGCAGCCGTAGTCATTGCATCAACTATTTTTTTAACAGGTAGTCTTTATCGGCTTGTAGAAAAACCTCTGTATATATCACCTGACGCTCTGCCACCATTAATAAAATCAGAGCCAGGATCACTATTATATGGTCTTGCTAAGATATATCATTATTCTGATATTGTTTCCTTTCTTTTGAAATGGGTTGCTACGGCATTACTTTTGTATCATTATTCTCAGAAGACGGGCAAGACCAAATACTGGATATTGATCAGTCTTCCTTTAGTTTATTTTGCAGGTACTTATTTGGATGACTATCATCTGTATGAGCCGCATATAGAAATAGAAGAGCTTTACTGGGACCTGTATACTTCCCTAAACTCTACCGCAGGTGGAATCTTGTTTTACATAGGATTTGTTTTAGCAGCTCGGCATTTTCATGGAAATATGGCTGTTAAAGACTATTTGATAATGTGTGGATTTGGGTTTTTACTTTTTTTCAGTGCAGGTCAGAGTACTTTGGCAAATACGTTGTATCCTCCATTTGGTCTTGCCACAATGTCACTGTATGGATTGGCGACATATATGATATTGTTAGGTCTTTACTCCTGTGCGATTTCAGTATCAGAGGATATAGAGCTACGCAAATCCATAAAAAAATCCTCACTGCGTGAATCAAAATTCCTTGATAGCATGGGAACAGCACATATGGAAAAGGACTTGACGAAGAAAATGGTGTTAAAGGCAAAGGAGGAACAAAAGGAGCGGCTGCAAGAGTCGGGAGGCGTCAAATCATCATTAACCGAAGATGATATAATGAAAATTATAGAGGAGGCAGAAAAGGATCCTAGATAGATGAAATGAGGATCATATTTTAGAATATTCCTAAATTATGGTAATGAGAGTTAGTAATGCTTATAGGCTTTGGCTTCGTCTTTAGTAACACTGAACCAGACTTTATTTCCGTCGAACTTTACAACTTTTTCTCTAGGTAAAAAAAACTTATCTTTATCCACAACTCCTCTTTTTGTTACTACAAATTGTTCATTTAGGTTCTTACACTTCTAAGGTTTTGATTATTTTAACTTAATAAATGAGAGGTTGTCTTATATCATTAAAGTAAAATGCCGTGGCGGATTTATACAATTAATCAAAAATACGTCAAGAATAAACATGGTGACACAGGTGTCTACAAAAAAAGATTAAAAAGTGGATAAAATCAAATAAACCATATAAACCACAGAAGACAGGTCTGGAAAAGCAGTCAATATATTCCAAAAGATTTGGCTATCTTGATCTGTACAATCGCAAAGAACTGCAGGGTCTTATTCGTCCATCTGGTTACAGTATTGGCCAGTGTTTCAACGTTTTGCGCAAAATGTGGTTCGGTTATCACAAAGCAAGACGTGACGAAATGAGTTATAAAGGAATGGTAAAATATGCAAGAGCTATTCAGGAGGTACAGAAGGATATGGGAATAAAGACCACATCATTTCCGCATCTAGGTATCTATGGAGACACACTTGTGCTTAACAACGAGGATGGAAAAAGAGTCGTAATTGAAGACCATTCTGCATTAAAGAAAAAGCAGGAAAAATATGAAAAATGGCAGGCCGAAAATGCCAAAAAGATTCAAGAAAAACTACAAAGACCAGATAAGGAAAAAGGTGAGACAATAGAAGAATTTGCAGACGACGTATATCCACATGAATTGGAGGAAAATGAAGAGACAGTGCCGGATTTATTGGAACCTGATGAAGAGAAAGGTGAAGAAGTTGTGGTTATTACGGATGATATTCCTTTTCAATCTTGAGTCGTCCATTAAATCTTTGTAATGGTGATATGTTACGGCCTTGGAATTACAATGCATGCTATTATCAATACCATTGAAGGTACAATAAACTTAAGGTGAATAGATTCCATTATTGATAACGGCTATTCATGCTGCATACATATTATTGACCATAAATGTATTTTATATGGTATCATCATATTAAGAACTTAATTGCTCAAAATAACATGCGTTGTCTTGATTTTTCTTTTAGGAAAAAACAATCAGCCGAGCTAGCGACTTGATCTTTTTAAAAAAGATATAACGGCTTTTCAGCTACTAGTATAAGTTTACATGAGTTCACACCAGCCATTCTCTGTTTATTTCATCGGATTAATTTCACTATCGAACAATTTTACTATTTAATATTTATATTTTCTATTTAATCCGTAGAGTAGGACTTTGTTGAATTAAATTGTCTGTGGGTGTTCAGATTTTTTAATAAGCCAATGAAGGTTGATGACAATATTATCATAAACAAGATATAACGGCTTTTCAGTTGTTAGTGAGTTTATACTAAGTCACAAAAGCCTTCTTGTTAAACCCTATTTTCCCAAAAGCCGGTCTTGAGCTAATGATTATGATTGCAAAAAGCCGTCTTGTATTCTAGTTTAGTAAGCACAAAGCACAAAAAAATATCAGACACTCCATATAGAATAACGATTATCATTTTTTTATACTAGAATCTCGTAAGAGAACTAATTTTATTGCGGGTCCGTCGGTACCCGCGACGCTATCGGTTCTAAAAAAGGATTCTAATGTAGTTCTGAACCGCTAAGCTTTATAGTTTTCTCTTAAGTTCAGAGAAACTTCTTAATTAAGTCTATTCATCATGTCTATTCGCCAATGCAGTAAAGCAATATCAGAATCCTGCAAAAAAACGAGGAAGTAAAATTCAGTGCTTGAAAGTAGCACATAACGCGTTATGGGCTGCGGTTAAACAGAAATATTAAAAGTAAGCCGATTTCCTGGGTAAGGAAATAGCGAGTAGCTAATTTTCATATTCTTAGTCAAATTTGAGTATTGCAAAAACCAATACGAAGAAAAAATATATTCGATTAGTACCCAAGAGAGTAACCTCATTTTTAGAATCGTATTTTGATATCGGTCGGAGTGCTTTATTCAAATGTTAAATTTTAATATTGCCTTTCTTATAGAGAGTGATTTTGTCTTTCCAAATTTAGACGGAAGTAACGAGTGCGAGTAAAGAATCAACCTTAAACATATATCTTGCAACTTCTAACATACAAGGATGTCATATTATAAAGGTGCCCGTTTTCCGACTGCTAATAAGATAAAAATTGCTGCAGCAGTTATTACAGTAATTATAATTATAGTTATACTGGCTGAATCAATAGTTATTGTCGAAGCAGGTCATAGAGGTATTGTACTTTACCTGGGAGCAGTTGAAAATAGGGTATTAGGAGAGGGTGTGCATTTTGTTATTCCTTTTGCAGAGCAAGTGGTTCAGATGGAGGTAAGAACACAAAAGTTCCAGGCCGAAGCTACTGCGGCATCAAATGATTTACAAGAGGTACAGACTGTAATTGCATTAAATTACAGAATTGATCCTCAGGAAGCAAATAGGATCTACCAAGTATTGGGCGTGAATTATGCGGATCGTGTAATATCTCCAACTATTCAAGAATCAGTCAAAGCCAGCGTGGCAAAATTTAATGCAGAAGAGTTAATCACAAAGAGAGAAACTGCAAAAAGTGTTATTGCTAATGCAATAAGAAGTACCCTTGCTTCAAATAATATACAAACACAAAATGTATTTATCACTGATTTTAAATTTTCAGATGCTTTTTCTACTCAAATAGAACAAAAAGTCGTGGCATTTCAAAAATTCCTTACTGAGCAGAACAATTTAAGGGCTGTCGAGGTAGTAGCAAACCAAACTGTTGCACAGGCTGAAGGACAGGCGAGAGCGAATGCTGCTAGGGCAGGCGGTGAATCCCAAGCAATAAAAATTATAACTCTGCAATTAAGAGAAAGTCCGGAATATCTACAATGGCAGGCTATAACAAAATGGAATGGCCAGATGCCTTATGCGCTAGGTAGCAGCGGAATTCCATTCTTCCAATTACCTTCACCAAATGCGCAAAATCAGACTGGAATTTTCAATTAATCTCATTTTTTTATGTCTGTCCAGTGTGACACAATTGATAATTTTTAATTGGAACTTGTGTTGGACTCGCTGTATGAAATTGGCAGTTAATGCGCGATATGGCATTATATAGCGTAATTTTATCAACTACTTACCCATTGAATAGAGATATGAACATTAACGGACAAATCTTTAAGACTGAACACCAATCTTATTCGTTGATGGGCGTTGTGCGGATGGTACAGGCAAGCTGACTTATCAATTTGTCACTGTACTGCCTATTTACTACGAAGATAAACTTTAATAAAAGAATTCGACCAAGTTAGACCTGATTTGTTCCCTTCAGCAGCGGGTTATGATAGAGCAATAACGTTATTTTCACCAGACGGTAGACTTTACCAAGTAGAGTATGCTATTGAAACTGTAAGAAGGGGGACGCTGGCTATCGGAATCAAAAGTAAGGATGGTGTTGTATTATCTGTTGAAGAAAAAGCTCGCAAGTTACAAGTTTCTGATTCAACTCAAAAAATATTTCAAATAGACGATCATCTAGGCGTAGTGGCAGCAGGCTATATTCCTGACGCAAGAGCTCAGGTGGATCAAGCAAGATTTTTTGCACAGAATAATAGGTTAATATACGATGAACCTGTATACGTTGAAAACGTTGCAAAAAATCTAGCAGATATGGCTCAACAACTTACTCAGTTCGGTGGATACAGACCTTACGCTGTTGCGTTAATTTTGGCAGGAGTGGATAAAAATGGAGCTTCAATTTATCAAACCGATCCCAGTGGAACGTTTATTGGATATGATGCAGTTGCAATTGGAAATGGAAGCGACCAAGTAAATGAATTCTTGGAAAAAAACTATCATGCAGACATAAGCCTAGACGACGCTAGTAACCTTGCACTCGAATCAATTCATTTTGTAAGCGAAGAGAAGTCAGGGACTAGACACGTAAAGATGTCCCAAATAGATACGATATCAAAGAAAATGAAACGTGTTGAGGATAATGATCTCAAAAACTATGCTTCAAAGTCTAAAGAAAATGCCAGTAAGAGGGCATCACAATAATCCACATTTTGCTTCGAAGTTATGGTAATATTGATTTGCCAAATATTTTTGTAGGATCATGTTCCTATCTTAAAGCAGACAAATATGCCAGATGCCAAGTACGATAAGATAAAACACCTCGTTGAAGTTGATGACGACATTCTGGCTGTTTTTACAGTCACTTTAGAAAGTCAGCATCATATAGAGGATCTGTCTATTGCTGAGAATGCCAATATTACAAAAGAATTCGTTGACTATATTTTTGATAGATTGCAATACAACTTTAGAAATACCAAAGAGGACACAGATAATAGAATGGGTCGCTTGAAATGGACTATCAACGAAAATGAACTAATTAGAACACTGATAATCTATGAAAAGGATCGGTTTGTAATAGTGCTAATAAAAAGTAACACAAGTTTGTCCGAAACTGTAGATAATATACTAGGCTATTATTATGAACCTGAAGGCTTGCCATAATAATTCTGAATTATGGCAATCAAACTAAAATTGCCAATCATTTATTTAGACATTAGGTTCAATATCTTGCTCTTTACTATACGCCTTCTTTAACCATAAAGGAGTGATTATTGTAGTTATGGCAACCATTATGATTACCGTGGTGTATATATTTGAGGATAAGGCACCAGAAGTTACGCCAATCCCCGCAACTATGAGCCCTACTTCTCCTCTTGAGATCATTCCAATACCTACTTTCATAGCTTTTGATTTACTCTTTAAAAATATAACTGCTGGTAATCCACAGCCTACTAATTTACTAACTATAGCAACGAGAATTATGATTGCAGATAATAATAGAACATTTAAGTTAACTCCGGTTAGATCGACCTGAGCTCCTATAATTGCAAAAAATAATGGAGCAAATATTATCTCTAATTTATCAACATATTCTTCAACTCGTTTAATTATTTTTGTGCTGGCTACCGCCATTCCCACAGAAAATGCTCCTACTATTGGAGACAGTCCAACCAAAGCAGCTATAGCAGAAGCGCCAAAAAATGACGCTGTAACAATCCCTTCTATGCTACCCTTAGCCTTCCATAACCTCTCTGCATGTAGTATTTTTGGTATAATGATTATTGCACCAATAAGTAACACGGCAAATATGCCTAATATTTTTAGAATAAGAAATATAATATCGACAAAATCTGGTGCTATGTTACCAGTTTGAACCATAGTAACAACAACTGATAGAACTGCAATAGCAAGAATATCATCTACAATAGCCGCTCCCAAAATTATTTTTGCTTCTTTGGTTTGCATCTTTCCCAATTCAGTTAACACTCTTACTGTTATCGCAATACTAGTTGCAGTAAGGGCTGTAGCTATAAGAGCAGATTGTAAACCGTCTAGTCCATACAGAATAAATACATAATAACCTAACAAAAAGGGAACAATAACTCCAAATGCTCCTATTGTAAATGACGCTGCACCTCCTCTCAAGAACTCTCTTGGAGTAATTTCAAGTCCAGCTATGAATAATATGACAATTCCAGCTATTTCTCCTATTTGACGTACAGTTTCGTTCAAGATGACTAGTGGTTTGCCATCAAATATAGGTATTGAACCTAATGCGAAAGGGCCCATAATTATCCCTGCCATTAACTCACCCAGGACAGCCGGGAGTCTTAATTTATTGAAAAGCTCAGCAAATATCTTGGCAGCAAAAAGGAGGACAGCAAGAGAAATTAATACATGAATTATCGCTCCTTGCTCTACTGCCATCTCTAATTTTATTCTATATATGATCTATATTATAAATCGGAAACAAATTAGAATTTATTTAAAATAAACCTCATAATGACTAGGATGCCTATAGCGTAGTAAATCAATTAGAATTACTTTATTAAAAGAACTGGTACAACGAATTGTGGAGAACCTTTCTTGATACACTGCTTAGTGTCATCTCCTTAAATTTTCCCATCACTCGATTTCCCATAATAATATCATAACTCATATTATTGCTAAGATCCACAATTATCGAGTCAGGGTTACCCATAAGAAGAATTTTATTAATGGTTAATCTTTTTTCTTAGTCCTGTCAGAGGATTTTGAAAGTATTTATTCTCAATTACATTAATCTTAAATTTAGATAGATGAACATGTGGAAGTTTTTCAGAAACTGTTTGGAAGAGTTGAGGAGTTAACTAGCTGTACTGGGAGCTAAGTCTTTTTTCCAAAAGTCAATCATGACTTCATTTTTTATCAGTCCACTAAGCCAGAGCCGATCTGCCAATATTCTGAAACTTTTACTTTTCGTTACATTTAGAATCGTCGTATACCCTTTTAACAGATATTGCCAGAGATATCTACCTCATCTTATTCTAATCAATCGTTACTGCTCTTTATCTTTAATGCCCTTTCAGCATCTTCTTCGCCCTGTTTTATCAATTTTCTAGTCGTAACAACTGAAAAGTCTGCATCTTCAAAAAGAAAATGTGTCTTTTCAGATCTTTCTATTCGGACAATTTCACGAATAATTGCCCCCCGGAGGAGAGCGAGTTTAGTGTATTCATGCTCCATCCACTGAAATCTATTTTCCAGCTTTGCATCATGATATTCAGAGTTCCTAATCATTAGTAACTCATGCATTTCCCTTAAAAGAAATAGATACCTCGATATCACCTTGGACATTCTTATGCTATTATCCGTTTTGTCTGTGTAGATGATATCCCTGGCTCTATGCCATGCATCAAACATATCTTGTGGGAGCTCCTTTTGGTAGCGAGGAAAGATGTTTATCAAGTAGACTATTTTGTCGTGAATTGGTGACGAGTCGATGACTTCCCGTAATGGTGTATTACTCTGCAATGCGCCATCCCAGAGACATTTTCCATCCTTCTTAGTCCATGCTATACCATAAAACGGAAATCCTACACTTGCAACTACATGATCCACATCAATGTTGACATATTTGCTATCAAACACGACCGTGTTACTTGTTTGTATATCAGTAGAGGTCATTATCAGACGGGGTCTGCCAGAATCTTTCAGCTTTGTAAAATCAACATAATTATTTAAGGTATTCTTCAGGGGAGCAATATCAAACAAAGGATATGGCAGCCTATAAGAAAGATAACTACTGCTTGGCTTAAACCACAAGGGCATGAATGCTTTGGGATTGCCGTACAGAGCAGAAGAAGCCGACGACATGATTGCCCTTGTTTCGTCGCTAAAGAATGGAGAATAACAGGATGGAATTGGCATAATAATCTCTGCAATATCAAGCCAAAATTTTTCGAGTTCTTTTGCAGAGTCTTTATCATCGTGATGTGCAGCAATTATCGCCGCATTAACTGCTCCAATAGAAGTACCTGCTACAATATCAAATTTTATGTTGTGTTTTGTAAGCGTCTTGTAAACTCCACATTCATATGCCCCAAGAGAACCACCTCCCTGCATAACTAGAACTGTTTCAAGTCCTAATTCTTGTCGGTC
>DATIFZ010000074.1:0-13119 GCA_035454925.1 Nitrososphaeraceae archaeon | reverse complement strand
ACCGTGTATCCTTTGCTTGGTGAAGGAATTATTCCATCAACATGGTGTGCCCAATTATTCATCAAACATATCACCGATTTTAACGCATACAGAACAGAAGTATTGAAGAAGTTCCAAATTTATGCCCTCGTATTCAAGTTTATTCAAATGAAAATTAATGGTAAATTTAACCTCTTTAAAAATGCCGTTGAGTTACTCAAGATATACAATCACATGAAACATGAGGAAAAGCGGTATGGAATGGAAGTAAAATTCAAAGACTTGGTCAAAGTTTCAAAGATTTAGGTTTCATTTAATATCATATATTAAATGCGATCTAATTCTATTTCACTAAACTTCGAAAATAATTGAATGTTGGTTTTCATGTTTTACTTTCTCAGTAATATTTTTTGCAAGTACTTTGTCTTGAGAATGCCCAATAATAAAATTAACACAACTACGAGTCCGATGGCCGATGATGCTTTAATAATAGAGGTAATCAATCTATCAGAAGAATTATGGAATATTTCGATATGTAACGGTCCTATTATGAATATCAAAAAATATGAAACTATCATTATCATTATCCACATGACAAAAATCAGCATAAAAAGATCAAATAATCTCATAAAGAAATTATCCCCTTCATAAAGAAATATTGCATAACTATTGAAATAAAGGCCAATACGGATGAAAACGTTGCTAATATGAGGATTTTAGTTATTATCTCTTGTTCAGACAAGGGGCCTCTAGCAAGAATAAGTCTTACTAGTGTTGCTGGTGCACTACGTTCTTTAGATGCCACTAACCTAAAGTCCTCGGATATTGAGACCGGTCTGGCTTTGACCTGCCTGTGTTCTACTATTTTTTTTACACTAGCTAAAAACAAGAAAGAATTCATTACTGCTGGCAAAAGAGCAATAACCGCAATAATTTCCGAATTTCCTGCGATTGATAAACCAGCATACATTGCTCCTAATAACAATGTTCCTGAGTCTCCAAGAAAAATTCTACTTGGATATTTATGATATTGGTATATTGCGATAGTGCCAAAGAGTAATGGCAAACCCATCAGAAATACAGTAATATTACCAAATAAAATAACACTCACTAATAGTGGCATCATTGTGATAATAATGAATCCACTAGCCACACCATTGAACACGTCAATTGAATTTATTGTATTACCAACTATTGGCATTATGGCTAAAATAAGTGGAATATACAGTATAGGTATGAAAGCAGTATCAAATATCAATCCAAGAGAATTACCATGACTTCCTAAAACTATTATTGGAACAGCAGCAAATATCAAGGCAACAGGTTTAAACCAACCTGGCATGGTCTTCCTGTCATCAATATATCCTATAATAAATGCGATGATTGTTGATAGTACAACAGAAATTATTTTTATGTCCTGTATTAAAAAATATAATATTATTTCAGAAATTACAATTCCTATAAGCAAGACCGGCCCAGCAGGCCTAGGAACATTTGGCTTTCCAGGCTTATGATAATCCACTACTACTTTGCCTTTCTTATTTAGATATTTAATAAACGCAGGGGTGATAAAAAATATGGTTAGAAAGGAAACAGCAGACACAATAATTCCATAAATAACAATATCTAGAAGCAAATCAAATCACCTAATGTAATTATAAAAGATACCCTTTGATACTCATTTTTAATTCTTGATCTGGCTCTTTAGTTTTCTTGCGAGTTTAACTCCTATTTTTGGTATGGATCCTAATTTTGATTCTGAGATTTTTTCAATCATAGCTACATTTGTGATTCCTGCCCCATACAGAGATCTTGCCCTAATTCTTCCAATTCCCTCAAGTTGTATAAGTGGAATCAATTCTGATTTAACACCATGTCTAATTCTTAGCCGTAGTATATTTATTTCCGGTAAAAGATCTTTTCTTTCGATTAATTTTGCGATTTCATAAAGACAATATAATAACCAGTATGTTGTTTCAACCATCCTGTGAAGGTCACCGGGTTCAACTCCAATTTTTTCACTCAAATTCGCTTCGCTTGATTCATCAATCCATTCTAACAATATAGCCAAATTCTTTAGTGAATAGTCATAATTTGATAACCCATGTAAACCTAGCTTATGTTTTTCGAATAACCTTTGAAAATATTCCGTTTCGTTTTGCCTCAACGTTAGTTTTGGATAAAAATCATAACAATCACAAATCCAGTACAAAAAATTTACTGCATTATTTTCATCTTTGTTAGAATTGATATCATTGATATCATATTTGTTACCAATATACGAATCTAAATTATTCTTGAATTGAATTCCCGTTTTTGGATCTATATATAACAGAGAAACGCGTTTACCAAATTTAGTAGCGATAAGTAAATCATTTCGCATGATTATTAACTTTTCATTTCTCAGATACGTCAAGAGGGATTCAATTTCAAAGCTAATGGTTTGATTTGCTTGATATTTAGACAGAAATGTTTGTTCAAAAAAGTAGAGTAATTCAGATTTCAACATTTTAGGTTTTGAAGCTACAACTCCCAATACATGAACCCTTAGGGCCCTTTCATCCATTAATTGAGAGACTATTGGTTCCGGTACTCCCAATACGAAATGATTATAGAGGTCCTCTGGATTGGTTCTTGAATCTGCAATAATGATTGCTTCTCCATACTTGTCATAAGAAGGCCTTCCTGCACGGCCACATATTTGCTTGTATTGTAGAACACTCATTGGAACATTACCTCCATATTGATAATCGTATCTAAAAATACTCGTAATTATTACTCGTCTGGCAGGTAGGTTAACTCCTGCAGCAAGTGTCGGTGTAGCAAAAAGAATTTTTACTATCCCATTTCTGAACGCTTTTTCAACAATCTGCCTGCTCTTTGCTCCTAAACCTGCATGATGAAAGCCAACGCCTTTTGCAACTGTACTCGAAAGTGTTCTATTAAGCTCTGTATCATCTCCTTCCTTCAAAATTTCCACTCCTGTCTTTTGAGCTAACTTTATAGAAGGTTTGTCGAGAAACTTTGCCACTATTTCGGAAGTCTTTTTTGCCAGCGATACGGTACGTTTACGCGTCTCTGCAAAAACAAGCGATTGACCTCCATCATTAGTTATCGAATCCATTGCGAGACTAGTTATGGCGCTAGTTGAATTATCAGCAATTCCAATATTTTCAATATCATAATTCGTGCCATCATTCATGGTAACTTTACCATAATTATACACTCCTTCTATCAATTCAGTGGGACGCCAATTACTTTGAATTGGCTCGCATGTCAACCACTGGGCCACTTCATCTGAATTTGATACTGTTGCACTCATTCCAATTATTTGGGGTTTTTGTGGCATCAATTTGATCTTTGTTAGTATGATTTCCAGCGTTGGACCTCGTTCTCGTTCAGTAAGAAGATGGATTTCATCAATAATGAATAGACCAACATTATAAATCCAATTTGAGTCATGTCTCAAGATTGAATCCATTTTTTCATTTGTTAAAATAATAACATCTTTGTCTACTAAATCGTTTCCATAAGAGTCATAATCGCCTGTAGAAATACCAATTTTGACTTTCCTATTTCTAAAACAGCTCAAATCTGTTATGATCTTAAACTCATTAAATTTCTCTGCGGCTAGTGCTTTTAACGGAGTAAGATATACTACCTTTTTTCCCTTATTAAGAATATTTAACATACCCATTAATCCGATTAATGTCTTCCCACTTGATGTAGGAGTCGTAACAAGTACATTGTTACTATTCATTACACCCTTTGATAATGCAAGCTCTTGAGGCGGGTATAATGAATCATATTTCAATGATTTTAAAAGTTCATCCAAGTATTCTTTCATCTGATAATATTGTTTTTACTTGTACCAATTAATATATTAATAATATTGAGGCTCTGTTAAAGTGAATTAGGATTTAGTAATCTTAAGGTGCATTTTATGAATTTAATTTTTTGTCTTTCTAGTATCTACAATTTTCGAGGCAAAGAACTAACCCATCATGATAGCCATCTCGTATTACTCTGGGACTTGGTCGCCTTGTTAGTAAAGTAGAATATCATTTGAATGTCTATATCTAGCAATCACAGAGTTGCTGGCAAAAATAAATGATATTGTTTGTACTAAGCTTTTGCGTAAAATCCAGCTCTTCTTTCATAAATTTGTCCATTTTGCATTGCCTTTCTTATGAATTCTTTAGCTTCATCTTCTGTGAACTTTCCACTTTTCACAAGTTCATTAATGAAATTCCCTTCTTCAACATCATTCTTGTCTTCTCCGGACAACCCGTTAAAGACATCTGTGAATGTTTTAAGTTTCGAAGTTTCACTGAGGGGTTTTCCGTGAAGAACTCCAAGATCTACTTTTCCAGTATTAACATCTATACCTACAGTTTCTAGCATTTGTGAAACAAGGTATATCGCTCTGTCAGCATCTTCACTATCCACAGAGTCTTTCAATAGCAATCTAGCTCTTGCAGTAGCAAGACGCACGAGACCTTCAAGCTGACGAGGAGTTGCCGTAATCATTCCCTCAGAATCAACATTTCTCATCTGCAGGTAATAATTTCTTAGAATATCAATTGCCTCTGTTGTTAGTTTTGGTTCAATTTGTTTGGCGTATGCTAAATATTTACGAAATAGATCTATTTCAATTGCCGACTGGGCTGCATGTTCTATATCTCTATGGATTTCAAGTATGTGACTTGCAATACGATTATCTTTTTCAGAATCAGCATTATCTCTGATCACGTGAATGATATCAAATCTTGTTAGTAACGGTATAGGAAGTGGTTCTACGTTTTCGGTAATATTTCTAAACGGATCATATTTACCATATTTAGGATTAGCGGCAGATAAGATTGATGTTCTTGCATTAAGTGTAGCAACTATTCCTCCTTTTGCGACAGAACATGTTTGCTGCTCCATAACTTCGTGTAGTGCAGATCTGTCTTCAGACTTTATCTTGTCAAACTCATCGATACAAACTAGGCCTTGATCTCCCAAAACTACAGCGCCCGCCTCTAACATCATAATTCCAGATTTATCACGAATAACCGCCGCTGTCAAACCTGCAGCAGTAGTGCCTCTACCGGATGTATACAGGCCCCTTGGTGCTATTTTTGCAGCAAATTTTAGCATTTCAGATTTGGCAGTTCCTGGGTCTCCAACGAGGAAAATGTTGATGTCTCCTCTACGATTTGAACCGTCTGCTAATTTTTTTGTTACCGATCCTACGATTAGTAAAAGGATAGATTCTTTTATTACTTCATGTCCGTAAATATGAGGAGCAAATGATGCAATCAGTTTGTCATAAGCATCTGGCGTACCAGCAATAGATAATATCTGTTTTTCATCCTCGCTGCTTATGGCTATTCTATCAGCTGTTCTTCCATCCTTATTTCCAGAGAGTCCACCAAGATATTCTATATTGTTACCTTCCATGCGCAGTCTGAACAAACTTGTCCTTATCTGTAAGGTTTGTTCTTGTTCGATCCTGACTATTCCAGTCAGTAAGACTCTATCACCAGGTCTGCAACGATCAACAAGGTCATCCATAACGGTGACTTCTACATAGTGCGGAAGCTGACCTGCTGGTAAATCTTCTGGGAGTTCTTGAAGCCTAACAAGCTGAAAATCTGTAAAATAACTATTTTCTGGATCCATTTCAAGTTCTTTTTCAGAGCACTGCGTGCATCTCATAGGTTTCTTTAGTGTTAGGCCCTTAAGCTGAGCCTCATTCAATGTGTTACAATTAAGACACGCGTACGCTATTTTTTTAGCAAGTGGTTTGATTTCAGAAGTTCTGACCACCATGCCAGGTACGCTTATCAACTTGTTAATTACTTCAGCATTTATCTCTCTAAGCCCTTTTTGAACTGAATAATTTCCAATTCTTACTTTAATTTTGTCTTTGATTTCTTCAGCATAATCATAATGAATTTCTCTTAATATTGAATATACAGCTTTGTTAAACGCGTCGAACATTTCATCAGGTGTATCGGTAATCAATTTTGTAAGTTCTGGTTTATTTGTATCTAAATCGATATAATCAACTACGACATGAGTGGAATTTGAAGCCATCATGTCGTTTATTCTGTTAAAATACTTGTAATTTCCATCCCTGTCTTTAAATGCGCGTAGAAATGATTCTAATTCATCGGAAATTGCAGACGTAGTCTGTTGTTTTTGTTCAGTCATTTACCTGTTTAACACCCATTCCTTAAAAACCAATGACGAGCTGTGAACAAAATTATAAAGCTGCCTTTCTTCTGCTGATAGTTTTGTTTCCATTTCTGCAGAAAGTGATGACGCAGCAGCTAGCTTCACAATTTTTTCCAATCTAGACATTACAAATGAATTAAGTGATACCGAAAGAGTCTCTTTTTCTTTTTCATTAAGACCTTCGAGATAATCGTTGACCCTAATGTAAAAGTCTACATCTACACCAGATATGTCATGCGGTTTTGATATTCGTTCTCTGTTCAACGCCTTAGAGACATAACTTGATGTTTCATTGTCTTGAACATCAATTAATTTTTTTTTGGAAAAATTTTTGGCAAGCCATCTCGGTACAAGCAAGATATCACCTTCTTTTGCGTCTATGTTGATATCGTTAATAGATACATTTACGTCAGACTTGAAAGTAACCCTAATCTCTTCAAGAAGATACTGTAACAAGTATGTGTTTTTTAAGCTTTGAAATGCGCCCTGAGCAAAAGAACTGTTTGATGACATATTGGGAATATAGTCTTAGAACAGGTCATAATTAAGTTGGATCTTTACAGGACTGAATAAATAACTGATAATTAGAACATCTTTCATGCCGCAAGTAGAGGCAAAAAATTTGTCTGATTTAATGTGGGTAGAAAAATACAGACCTACTAAACTAGATGATGTTGTCAATCAAAAAGAAATCGTAGAGAGTTTGAAGAACCTAGTGAAAGAACCTGCTGAAATGCCACATTTGTTATTTACTGGACCCGCCGGAGTTGGAAAAACTACTACTGCATTGTGTCTGTCAAGGCAGCTACTTGGCGAAGATTGGAAGAGAGACACCCTAGAGCTTAATGCATCAGACGAAAGGGGAATAAAGATGGTTCGAGAGAGAGTTAAAGAATTTGCATCAGTTTTGAAAATCAGGACAAGTGACAAAGATGAAAGAAAATTTAGAATAATAATTTTAGATGAGGCAGACGAGATGACATCTGAAGCTCAGACAGCCCTGCGAAGGATAATTGAAGATAGTTCTGAAACTACTAGATTTATCATTATATGTAATTATTTATCTCAAATTATTGAACCCATACAAAGTCGCTGTGCAATTTTTAGATTTAAGAGAATTGAAAAAGAGATTATAGAAGACCATCTAAAATTGTTGTGCAAAAAAGAGGGAGTGAAGCATGATGATAAAGCAATTTCCCAAATTTTTGAATCCACGAATGGCGACCTACGTCATTCAATAAACATACTTCAAACTGCATCCGTAATGGGATCGATTACCATTTCAAATGTACTTGCATCATTAGGTCTTTCTGGAAAGGCACAAGTAAGTGACGTAATTAAACTGGCATTGTCGGGCAAGTTTAATGAAGCTAGAGTCAAGTTACTAGAATTAACTGCAGTATATGGAATGTCTGAGTTTGATTTTCTAAAATATGCGTATGAAGCTGTGTATTCGCTAAAGTTATCACATCCTGAAGATTTTGCTTCCTTATTAGCCGAATACGATTATCGTTTGACTCATGGATCGCATCCTGATATACAGTTGACGGCGTTTTTGGCCCAGTTGTCAAAGCTTGGTACTAAACAGTAGCATAACTGACTAGTCTTTCGAAATTATCAATTTATTGTTAACAGGTCGGATGGACTCTATAAATTACTACTAGTGTTCTAAATCAGTAGTCTTCATCAAATTCTTCTCCACCATCTTCCTCTTCGACTTCATCAAAATCTTCTTCAAGTTCTTCTCTTTCTTCAGCACTCTTGTACGGAAGATCGGCTTCTCCAGCAGAATTACATACAGGACATTTAAACTCAATCGTCTGTCCTTCAAGGTCCAAAGGAAATTCCTTTGAAAAGACCTCATCGCATTTGGAACACACCAGAGTAGTTTGGATATTGTCAGCACTGAACTTGTGGGATTGGAGTCTAAATATGGTATTTGTCATTCTTCCTACCTATTGAAATAGTCCTTTTTTATAAGGATTATTGTAACTTTTGCTAGACTGTATGTATTTTAGGTTTAGAATCATATATTAGAGCTAGCAGATGAGATCGTGCGTCATTTTCGTCAACCAGACCACGGTTTGCAACAGTAATTATTGTACTGTCGTTTCTGACCCCTCGCATCTTCATGCAAAGATGCTCTCCTTCTGCAATGACAGTTACTCCCTTTACACCCATATTCATTATCTCGTCTGCAATCTCCTTTGTGAGTCTTTCTTGAATTTGCAATCTCTTTGAATATTTTTCAACGAGGCGCGCAAGTTTCGAAATCCCAAAGACCCTACCAGAAGGAGTGTAAGCAATGTGTATTCTGCCAAAAAAAGGCAACATGTGATGTTCGCACATGCTGTAAAAGTGAATGTCTTTAGCAATAATTGAATCAGTTTCTTCACTAAAACTAATTTCCAGTTCAGAGTTCATGCAATAACCAGCAAAAATCTCTTCAAACATATTTGCCATTCTTTGAGGAGTACCTATCAACCCTTCACGATCTGGGTTTTCTCCCAGTTGCACTATCAGCTCCCTTACGAGTTTTTCAATCTTTCTTTTATTATATGGAGTCTTTTTTGCTCTCATTGTTTTCCCTTTAATTATCTAGCACCTATTTCCTTATGTAGCTGTGGTATAATTCTAACCTCAGGAAATACCGGTTGGGCGAGATCGTAAATGTCCAATAGTTTACTGACAGTTGGCTGATCCAAACCATGACTGGGTTGTATAATAAATGCAATGATATCTGATGGTTTGATTTTCTCTGAAATGCAGTCTACCAAATTCTTGAAACTTTCAAGAGTTGTAGAATTCGTTACTACTATTTTAATGTAAGTAGTCTTATTATTTTGTACGGCTAATTCCAGGCATCTAAGCTCATTTTCTAGCAAATTGTCATAATCAGCAGCATCTTCAACCACCTTAGAATCCTCAGTTTTGAATTCAACTTTGCATATATCGATATAGGGTAAAATTTTACTAAACAGCTCCGAATCAAAACATGATGATTCTACGTATGTCTTTAGGTCAGTATGTTTTTTTATGAAATCTGCAAGTTGTATTACAGCATCAACTTGCAGTAATGGTTCCCCTCCTGTGAAATTTATTTTGTATGTGAATGGTTGAAGTTGCTTTAAAATGAGATCTTTAATTTCATCTAATTCATAGTTAATACCACTGTCTAGAGGTAATGCGTATTTTGTGTCACACCATCTACATTTTAAATGACATCCCGAAAATCGGACAAACAAAGTCTTTGTTCCGACAAATACCCCTTCCCCTTCAAGACTGGTAAATATCTCACTAATCCTAACTCTCATCTTATTTTCAGTTCTTTGCATAAATTGTTTTATCCTCTATACCTGCCATAGTAAATGCCATCTTCCTATTTATACACGATTCGCATACTCCACATTGCAATATTTTTTTATGTGCTTTTTTCCCATTTGAATAACAACTCCATGATTCAAAAATGAGATCTCCGAGGATCTCATGACCTATTTTTAACAGTTCATACTTGCTCATTCCTTCTAAAGACGGTGACCATATAGACACCTTTCTATTAATTCCACTCTTGATTTTATCTTCCTCTCCAATATTAAGGGATTCTGATATTGATTTGATAAATTTCGGGCGACAATCCGGATAATTATAATCATCAACATGCGCACCAAATACAATCAAATTGGCATTCACACTGAATGCCCATGCTGCAGCAATTGATATGAATATCGCATTTCTAATTGGTACTACTATACTAACATCGAATTTGGAGGGAATTGACGATTTGTTGCTGGTAAGAACATTTGAGTTACCATACAAATCCTTCATAAAATTGATATCTACTATATGGTATTCTTCCGAACTCAAGGCTTTGGCGAGCTTTTTTGATTGTATTATCTCGCGTTTTGCTCTTTGACCATAGGAAAAGGTGATAATCTTTATTGAATATTTCTTGTAACTCTTAATGTAAGCCGCAGCGCAAAGCGAATCCAGTCCGCCACTCATAATGCATATTGCAATCTTTTTATCTTTCAATTAAGGCATAGATACCCCCTACACCATACGATATTGCCACGAATACTCTGGAAAGTGCTAGTATGTGATGATGAACTAGATTGGAATGAGTAAACATATCAATTGAAAACAATACTGGAATCATAAGTACTGCAATTATGCCAACGACAAATTGTTCCTTATTATCGTATTTACCATATGATTTAATTAATAGATAAGTGGAAATGTTACCAAAACCAATACCTAAGAGTATTAGATACTGTGAAAATGTATGAAATGCAGGTATCATCAAAAAAGGTCCTGCCCAACTTAAGCCATTAATAGTTTTAGCCCATAGAGGCCATTTTATACTGCCTTTCATTCTGTTCCTTATGGCGTGAAACATATTCTTCATTTTCATAAAAGTAATTCCCAAAATCAAAGCAAATATAAGAATCCATGAAAATAATTGATAATATATCGGAATCCTATGCGATGACAAGATTTCGCTAATAATGGTACCAGTCAGAACTGCTATCGCAATAGCTAGGAAAAGAAAACCGGAAACTCTAGATTCAATTCCTACATTTTTGTGCAATGTTTCTATAAACTCTGTCTCTTTAATTTAAAGCATCTAGAAAATCTTAAATCCCTGATATAGTTGTGAATGGTCGTATACCCATAGCTGCAATATATAGAATAAAAGGAGACCAGTTCATATCAAACACCTATTGCTTTGAACCACATTTAGGACAGAATTTTGATCCTATTTTTAGAGCACTATTACAATTATGACAGTTGTTGCCCGATGCAACTTGCGTGAGATCCTTGAACATATCAGTTACGGCTCCACTTGGCTTGAAAGAGTCATCAGTATCTGGAAGAAAATCGTCCTTGTTTGATTGATTATTTACATCATTAATATACGTCATCAATCGAGGCACAGTCTTGTTCTTGCCGGGAACATTTACTTGATCACCTAACCAAAGTGCAAATTTTTTTAGTGTCATTTCAGGAGTTGAGAAAGTTAGAGAATGTGTGGACATATATTCTTCAGTTGCAGCTCTCCCGTTGAAAATCTCCATGATAAATTACAAGAATATCGAGTTTTTAATTATTGCGAATTGCCACACTTAGAACAGAACTTCGCAGCTAAGGGAATTGAAGATTTGCAGTGGATACAATTCTTTTTTGAATTTTGGCTTTTATCCTCAGGCTTAATTGTAATATCAACAGGTCGGAATCTGGGTTCGCTAAGTTGTTCAGGTTCGGGTAAAACATATTGATCTGTATCCGTTGATTTGTTGCCAATGCTTCCACCACTATCAACAAACGCATTTACTCCGAATCCAGAACCAGAGGAAGGCTGTGCAATCCCACCAGTGGGATTTTTCATTGAAGAGCCCTTATCTGTTGCAGATTTCATTTCCAATATTACTCTAATGGCTAAGAAATTTAGTGCAGATAGAGAAATCATAAATTTTGCAATTTTGCTAAAGAATTCTTTATCACCAATTTTTCCTTTTTTGTAAAGTTGAGTATCATCAATAAATGATTCATAATGATTTTGAGTCTCATTTACTAATTGTTTTAACTTTTCGCTCAGACCTCCAAGCGTATCGACACCAAACGACATAATTAGTGAATTAGTATTGCAGTTTTATAAAAGTTTGAATAGACAAATAGGGAATTAAAAAATACTCTATTTAGAAACACGTGAAGTTAGTGGTTCTATCAATTTGTTTTGATTAATTCAAATAGCCCCTAAATAATATACTTTGCTTAACCAGAATTCAAGTTATGGAGGGGTGGTCTAGACTGGTTATGATACCTGCCTTACACGCAGGTGGTCATGGGTTCAAATCCCATCCCCTCCATACCGATATTTTCTAAATTATTTTGGTGATTTGATTTGGTAATATCAGAGTCTTGGCAAATTTGTATTCATGAATTGAAATTCAATAAATTAAATTAAATACCTCGTCAAGACAACAACACTATATCGAATGACACTAATTTCTGGTAAACTGATGTATATCGGTGTCATATCTGTTATTATAATTGCCGTCGCTTCCTATGGATTGTTTTTTTTCCTTCAGAGAATCAATGAAACGAGTATAAGAGAAAGTATATTCGAACAGGAACTAGATCGTCAGATAAAGTCGACTAACTCAATTTCTCAACATATTGGCTCCGATCTGCGGCTGGTAACTGCTATACTTCAGCAGTTGTCCGCTTCCACAAATTTGCAAAATGAAATGTTATCTGGAGATAATGTTACGAAAATACTGGAAGAAAAATTTGAACAGCTTAACTCTGTCACGAAAGTTGATAGCCTTTTAATTACGGATGAAGAAGGGGTCGTAACTAACCAGAAGGTATCAAAGGGTTTGAAAACGTTTGTGAATATTGATATTTCATCTAATGAATATATGAAACAAACCAGAGAAAGTCTTCAGCCTGTATATTCTAATGGTTATACCGGAATAGATGGCAAATATAGAATAGTGATAACCTGTCCGATAATTAGTATACATGATGGTCATTACATTGGAACAGTTGTAGCTAGTTTGCCTACAATTCAGTTTTTTAAGAACTATGGAAACGTAAATGATATAAACTCACAATTTTTGGTGGCGTTTGATACGAAGGGAAACCTTTTGGCGGTTGGAGCAAGTAACGACCTTGTTGGCAAAAATTTTTTTGGTAATGAAACCCAGCAGTTTATCCATTATAATGATGTTCTGAACAATCTGACCCATCATTTGTTGGCAGGAAATACTGGATATGCAATGTATGATTATGGAATGGGGGAGAGATTAAATACTCAATCCCCAATTCTCGTCGAGTCAAAACCAGTATATTTCCTTCAGATAGTAACACCAACAGATCGGATATATTTAAAGATAAATTCGGTTCTTTTTT
>DATIFZ010000073.1:0-11066 GCA_035454925.1 Nitrososphaeraceae archaeon | reverse complement strand
AATAGATCTCAGATCATAGTTTTTCATTGATGAATCTGAACTATATAACATCCAATTTAAGCAATCAGGTAGGAAGTTACATATTATTCATTAAATAAAATCTTTCTAAAGCATTAAGTAGTTCATTCTTTCGTAAAAAGAGAAAAGAGGTGAAATTCGCAATTCATTCACGTAAAGTCTATAATATGCATCAATATTCTCAATATTAATTGAGCACCGCATCCATCTCAGTAGATTGTAAAACCAACAGGCACTTAGAATGTGCAGATTGTATGTGTAGATGCCATATTCCGGGGACTATGGAGAATTTAGCAAAGAAAATTGCTAAACTAGAAAAAGATACTCCTGGAGTAGGGGAAACACTCTGATTTTTCACTAAATAATATTAGATATTGCCGTTTTTAGGTCCTATTCCGCAATTCGTCTTTTCCATTGTATGACAAACAAACAAGATAAAATTCACTACTTTTCTGTCTGCTTGCCTTGGGTTTACTCGTCATTACCTTCGAAAACAGCTTGGAAGCCTCTTGTTTGACGATGCTAGAATTGTTTCCCTCAAAAATTTTGAACACCGCATTTCCACCTTTTTTTAAAAGTTTTGTTGACATCTCCAAAGAAATCAAAGTCAATGAAATTTGTCTCTCATGGTCGAAATGCCAGATTCCACTAACTTTAGGAGACAAGTCAGATAGTACTATGTCAAAGGAAAATGGGCATTCTTTATTTATGATTTGAATGATATTCGGATCTTCTATGTCAGCTTGAATTATAGAGGTACCAGAAATTGGTTTAACTGGATCAGTGTCTATTCCTATGACCTTTGCATCTGGTCCCGCAACCTTCGTTGATACTTGCAACCAACCACCTGGAGCAGAACCTATATCTAAAATGGTATCATTCAGTTTTAATAAATCATATTTCTTATTAATTTCTAATAGTTTGTATGAGGATCTACTGCGATATCCTTGTTCTTTTGCTAATTTTCTATATTCATCCCTTCTAGCGATATCTATTTTCATATGCCACTATTCATTTGATTTTTTTCATTGACTTTTAGATCTTGGTGTTCTTGGAACATGCATAGCATCAGTCGTGAATGTCCTGAGTGAATTTTCGATATTTGATATAGTAAAGACAGCAATCTAATAACTCCAGAATGCTATGTAAAGTATTTTTTCATAATGTTTTCAATCTTTAATTTTTCAATATCTTTATCGCATAAAGTCTCTGGGTGTTGTTGTTTTAAGTGCCTTAATGCAAATCTAACACTTTGTCCACAGAGTTTACACTTCGTCTTTCCAAACATTTACGATAAGGTATCACAAAGAGTAATAAAAATTGCTAGTATTGCAAAGGAATTATCAACTCAAGAATTAGCATCCGCCAGATCATTTCAAATTACAGAACGAGATTTCCTATGTATCTTTTCTATTATCTTTGTCTAATTAATGAAGAGGTCGATGTGACCCATATAAAACAGCAGTTTTGAATAATCTCAGCCAATTCCAATAGGGGGCCTTTTGTGTTCGCTGTGTTCCAGAAGTGTATGATAATTTAATGTTTCAATATTCTCAAACGACTTTCCACAAATTTCACATTTCCATGTGTTCAGACCTTCAGCAGTTTTACTCGACTGCCCAGTTGACATGTCATTATAATACCGGTCATCCCAGATAAGGTTTTCATTATAAAATCGTCAAATCCACGTAGTTGCAATCTAATTGGCCAAATATGTCATATTTGAAGGTGCTATGCAATTCAAAATTAGGATTCGAATAATGAAATCAAGGATTCGAAAAATAAAAATAGGAAGGCAAAAAACTCATCTCTGCATGCCGATAACTGATGCTAATAAGAAACAAATTGCCCAACAGAGAAGACTATTTTATAAAATATGTTTTGACTGCGGAGGAAAAAATCCCATACTTGCTTCAAGATGCAGAAAATGTCACGGAAAAAATATGAGACTTAAAAACAGGGCGTTGGGAGCAAAGAAGTAAGACGCTATTTTTTTCTTGTAAAATTTGTTGATTTGTTTAAGAATATATAAATATTATCAAGCTGAATTCTACTTATACTATGCCGATTAGGACAGGAGAAGAGTATATTCAAAGCTTGAAAGGGCGCAAAATGAAGGTTTACCTGTTTGGTGAACTGGTAAAAGAACCTGTTGAACATCCAATGATAAGACCGTCAATTAATGCGGTAGCTGAAACATACGATCTTGCTGACAGAGATCCTGAATTGGCATCAGCAGAATCTTCACTTTCCGGTAATCATGTAAACAGATTTTTACACATTGCAGAAAATGCTGAAGATTTGGTTAATCAAAATAGAATGCAAAGAAAACTCGGGCAACTTACAGGTACATGTTTTCAAAGATGTGTGGGAATGGACGCGCTAAATTCATTGTATTCAACCACATATGAAATTGATAAGAAATTCGGAACACCTTACCACGAACGTTTTAAAAAATTTGTAAGGAAAATGCAGGATGACAACCTTGTTATCGGCGGTGCCATGACGGATGTTAAGGGCGATAGAAGTCTAAGTCCGTCCCAGCAAGAAGACCCAGATCTATTTGTACATATTTCAAAGCGAGATGAAAAAGGTATTTACTTATCTGGTGCAAAAGCACATCAAACTGGTTGTATAAATTCCCACTGGATACTGGTTATGCCTACGATGAGACTGCGGGATGAAGATAAACAATATGCAATTGTAGGAGCAATTCCAGCTGATGGTGAGGGTATTACGTATATCTACGGTAGACAATCTTGTGACACTCGGAGTATGGAAGGTGGCGAATTGGATGCTGGAAATTCAAGATTTTCCGGACAGGAAGCAATGATTATTTTTGATAATGCGTTTATTCCAAATGAATTAATTTTCATGGATGGAGAATTCGAATTCGCTTCTATGTTGGTTGAGAGGTTTACCTGTTACCATAGACGTAGCTATGTTTGCAAGACAGGGCTAGGCGATGTTCTTATTGGGGCAGCTGCCTCGATTGCAGACTATAATGGAATCTCCAATGCCTCGCATATAAAAGACAAACTTGTTGAGATGACCCACTTGAACGAAACTATCTTTGGTGCAGGTATTGCTTCATCATATCAAGCGCATAAGACATTGTCGGGAAATTACCAAAATGACGACATGCTGGCGAATGTTTGTAAACATAATGTAACCAGGTTTCCTTATGAAATAGGTAGGCTTGCGCAGGATATAGCCGGAGGCCTAATGGTTACTATGCCTTCTGAGAAAGATTTCCGCAGTCCTGATACAGGACCACTTCTTGAGAAATACTTGAAAGGCAGGAAGGGTGTTTCAACTGAAAATAGAATGCGTATTTTGAGACTCATTGAAAATATGACCCTGGGACGAAATGCGGTTGGATATCTTACAGAGTCTATGCACGGCGCTGGTTCTCCCCAGGCACAAAGAATCCAAATTGCAAGACAGATGCAGCTAGGATACAAGAAAAAACTTGCTAAAGATCTGGCCGGAGTTGATGAAGGAGAATCCGCACAAGCAGTCAATGAACAATCTGAATATTTTGATAGAATATTCGGAGTAAATTCAACTTAGCTTTTACCAAGATCAGATACACTCAATTTAACTTGAACATTTGTGCAGATATTTTTTTGTGTATTAGTTAATCTATCGGAACGTTAATTATGTAGTAGGATAGGATATGAAAAACAAGTGATTATGAAAGACGCAGAGTTTAAAAATTTAGTTAGAAGTTGGAAGGACTTTCCTACAAAAGGAATTTCATTCAAGGACATAAATCCACTTCTAAGAACCCCTGATTCAATGTCTTACCTTAATGAAAAATTATCTAATATTTGTGCCAATATTCAAGCAGACAAAATTGCAGCTATTGAATCAAGAGGATTTGTTGTAGGGTCACTTCTTGCAACAAGCCTGAGCAAGGGATTAATCCTGATTAGAAAAGAAGGTAAATTGCCGGGACCTGCGATTAAAGAATCCTATAGTATCGAATATGGGACTAGGGTTATGGAAATTCAAGAAGATGCAATCTTAAAGGGTGAAAAAGTTCTAATAGCAGACGACTTGCTTGCAACGGGAGGCACTGCGGTGGCTTCAGCTTCGCTTGTAGAAAAATTAGGAGGCATAGTAGTTGGATTTGTGTTTATCATTTGTTTGAATTATTTGGATGGTATGCATACATTGAAGAGTAAAGGTTACGATGTTAGATGTATTATGGAGTTTGAATAATATGCAATATTATCATGCTGAAATTGGTATAATAGGCGGAACCGGTATATATAACACCGAATTACTAACTAATGCAGAAACTGTAAAGATCTTTACTCCTTATGGCAGTCCATCAGATTTAATTACTATCGGGGAGTACAACGGAAGATCAGTAGCTTTTATCCCACGTCATGGTAAAGGACATACTCTTCCTCCACACAGGGTTAACAGTAGGGCAAACATATGGGCTCTACATTCACTAGGTGTGTCGAGGATCATTGCTCCATCAGCTGTCGGAAGTCTTCAGGATGCCTATAAGCCTGGTGATATTGTTCTCCCTGATCAATTCATCGATTTTACTAAAGGAAGAGACTATACTTTTTATGATGAGGGGAAGGTATGCCACGTATCATGTGCAGATCCCTTTTGCAATGAATTGAGAGAAGTTTTTCTAAATGTTGGTAAACAACTAAGTACTAATGTGCATGATGGCTCTAATTATATTTGTATAGAAGGGCCACGATTCTCAACACGGGCAGAATCAAAATATTTTAGAGAGATATTACATGGCGACATTATTGGAATGACCTTGGTACCGGAATGTGTATTGGCACGAGAAATGGAAATATGCTACGTATCAATCGCTACGGTCACTGATTATGATGTTTGGTACGAAAATCCTGTTTCCTCCAAGGAAATTCTTGAGGTATTGACCAAAAATGCCAATAAAATAAAAGAATTACTTGCAGCGTTCATTCCGTCAATTCCAGTTTCTCGAAATAAATGCAAATGTGGGAATGCACTGCACGATGCTATGGTTTAAATTCATTTTTGGTCACAGGGTCAACTAGGACTATTTCTCCTTCAACAAGTTTTCGTTGCAATGTTAGTTGGAAACTTTCAGCATCATAACCAAATTCCTCCAGTTTGGTTAGAGTTTTTTTTGTCAAATTCAGACTAATGTTGTGACCCCCAATCCTTCCGAAGGCAATTGCATTGAATTTAAATTTCGTATCTCTCACAATAAAGTAACCCTTTAGTTTACTTGCATACTGGCCTCCGTGAGCTTTTTCTACAAATATTTTCGGGTCATCAGAAGAGTATGTGTCGCGAATCACTTTGGATGGGCCTCATCCGTTATTTCGATACTGCGATTAATGTTCTTTGAAACCAGAAAACTCCACCAGTTGTCATCTACTATCTTGTAATCAGAAACATCTACACTTATTGTGGTTTCGTCATCAGTGTCAATAAAAGAGAACTTGCCATCTTTGATTATTCTTATTAGTTTCCACCGCTCCTTACCCATCCTATTTCTGTTTATAGCAACAGCCCATTCTTGACCTTCTTCAATAGATGGCATACCGATGTAGTCTACAATTTCCAAAATTCCCAATCTTTTCTCTTCGCAAAACATTTTCTTGTTTACTACATTTCTCCAAATATCAACAGCTCCTATTGTCTTGTTATTTTCATTAATATTAATAACCCCAAAATATACAACCTTATTGTCCGGAACGGTCGACATTCCACATTATTGATCCTAATTGCCTTATTTAGTTCTTGCAGATTCCTGCATTCTTTCCAGAGCCGAGGCAAGGCTGTCAATTTGAAGGTTCTTTTTAAATTCTATACCCATTTTTTGGCAGTATCGACGATAAGCGTTTATTATTGAAAATTTCGGGTGGAATGTCTGAAACTTACCGAACAGCTCAAGTATTAGCCCATTTTCTAACATATCATGAAGGGCTTTCTCAGATTCTTCATAAGTGAGTTTCAGCGCTGCAGAAATACTTGCTACTGTTGATTCCCCATTTACTATTAAAAATAGGAAAATTTGTGCTTCCGTGTCTGTTAGATTAATCTTTGAAATTAGAGCTTCCTTTATGTTATCCATCCGGCATCAGGTCAAATTTATTTTTCATTTGCTATTATCCTATTTTACGTTGTCTGTCATAGACGTCATGTTTGATTGGTATTATCAAAAGGTCTAGTATCCGTGATAAGAAAATGTCTTAGAATGATAAAAGCTCCTTGTATTTTTCATGTCTTTGTTTGATGTCTTTATTACCAATATTCACTAATCTTTTAATTCCATAATCTTCAATCGCAAAGGAACCCATAATATTTCCATGAATCATCGCATTTTTAAGGGATTTTGAATTTATTTGTCCTTGTGTGCACAAATGTCCCATAAGACCGCCACCAAAAGAATCGCCGGCACCAGTAGGATCTTTAATTGTTTCAGTGGGGTATCCTGGAATAGGATAAAATTCATTCTCATAGAAAAGTAATGATCCATTTTCTCCCTTATTTATCAAGGCGAAAGAAGGACCATTTGACACTAGTAATCGGGCACATTTCAAAATACTATTTTCTTTAAATAACAATCTGGCCTCTGATTCGTTTAATAATATACCATCGACTCTATTTATCATCTTGATTACTTCGTCTCTCTTGTTCAGAATCCAAAAATCCATAGTATCGCAAATTACTAACTTTGGATGGGAAAACTGATTTAACAAGTTCAAATTTTGAACCGGATCATTATTTGCAAGATAAACATATTCTGAATCAACAAATCCTTTTGGTACTGAGGATTGGTAATTTGCAATTACATTTAACTCTGTCTTGTTAGTGGTCCTCTTGTAAAGATCATAACCAAAAGATGAATCATAGTGAAAGGTCTTTTCAGTTTCACTAATTGACAATCCTCTAACATCAAGACGATTTTTCAATATCTCCATATACGATTCTGGAAAATCATTACCTACAATACCAACTATCGAAGTAGGTACGTAATTTGATGCCGCAATTGATGCAAAAGTGGCAGTGCCTCCTAGAGTCCTTTCAACAGTATGAAATGGGGTACGAGTGGTATCTAGAGCAACAGTTCCAAATACAGTTAGCATGCAGTTCAATCGATAACAACAATAAATAAGTGTTCAACAATATTTTTGATGTTGACATCAGAGGCAAGATATGATAAAATAGTGATTGGATTTTCTGGAGCATCAGGCATCATTTATGGAATTAGACTCTTGGAGGTTCTCCATTCAATTAATATTCAGACCTATCTCATAATCAGTGAATGGGCGAAAAAAAACATAGTTATTGAAACCACCAAAACACTAGAGTGTGTGAAATCTCTTTCTTCTGTAAACTATGATAACTCTAAACTAGATGCCTCAGTGTCAAGTGGCTCATTTTTGCATGATGGGATGGTAATTGTACCATGTAGTATGAAATCACTTTCGAGTATCGCAAACGGCTACGATGATACACTCATTTCTCGTGCTGCTTCTGTTACTTTAAAGGAATCACGCAAGTTGATCCTAGTTCCACGTGAAACCCCTCTCTCAAGAATTCACCTTGAGAATATGATCAAGGTACAGGAGGCTGGTGCAATTATTCTTCCGGCTATGCCCGGTTTTTATCACAATCCATCATCGATAGATCAAATTGTGGATCATTTGGTTGGCAAGATACTTGATCAACTAAAAATAAAACACGATTTGTTCAAGAGATGGAAAGATCAGTGAAAATGAGTAAAGGAATTTTGGGTCGATATTATTTCTCTTAATGCAAAATTACATGTAAATATCTAATTTTCCCACAGTTGTAATTTTTCAATTTTTGCACGTCTCTTTGCTTGATAGAGCATCTCGTATACTGATTTGTGAGATCTCCCATTGATTAGTAACATTATTGCGTCGATAGCAAGTTTTGTTTCTTCATAGTCGCCTATTAAGCCCACTGTGTGCCCATATATTGAAATAAACGTGTTAGTTAATTCCTCTAGATTCTTTCTTGCTTTGCCCTTTTCACCAATAATTCTTCCTTTGACCCTATTTGTAGAATTGGTTGTTGTTGTAAAATTACGCAGGTCCAAAATTTGAAACAATGTTTCCTCATTTAAAATTCTAAAAGCTCTTTCCGGCGAAAAACCACTTGAAATTGCACTGATAATGTCGCGTGCCTTGAGAGCACCGTATTCATCGAAATCCTTGGATGTTGAAGATATTGTTATTTCGCCTGTCTTGCTTTCAATTTCAATCTTCACGTTGCACCTTTTACAAATTTCACTTTTTGTTTTTCCCTTATTTCCTATTACTATGGGAATCCGTTCTTCCTGAATGTGTAATGTTAAACTCAGATGATCATTATTGTTCAAAAATAATACCTATACAAAATTTTGCTGTTTAATTATTTATTCATTTATTTGCCAAACTGTGAACACCTTATCGAATTTAAATTAATAGGATTGCGTGAATTTATAAATCATGAGAAATGGAACATCTGAAAAGTACTTCACACTTGCCCTCTTTGCTAAATTCATTTCAATCGCTTTATTTACAGTATCCTCGCCGGCAAGGTTTGAAATTGATGATTTTTTGAGGTAAGATTCAATTTCATTTTCATCTGCAATTTTATCCATCCAGTAATTTTTTTTCATATTTATCGTGATTTCACCATGATTGATTTGCTTATCAATAAGATAGAGATCGCATACATTTACCATAAGAGAGTTTTGGTATTTTACAGTTCTAATTGCATACCTCAGTGATTGGTTTTTAGAGCTACTGGCCTCCATTATCAACCAATATTCAACAAGATAAATTAGATAAGTTTTTTTGTTTTTTTTTGCGGAATGGTAAATTATAGGGACTTTGTAAGAAATATGAAACATAAAAGAATGTTCGTTATTATTCTTTCAATGATTCTAACTAAAAATTAACACTATTATTAGACCATCAGATTAATTAGATGCCCTTACATACTTAGGAGTAGAAAAGATACTTAGGGAGTAGAAAAGATTGTCAAAGGACCTGGAATACATTCGAGACAAGAGAAACTTGGATTACGGTTCTTTATCAACTCATTATAAGAGAGTTCTTGTTGTTTGTATTGACAGAGACGACGACCTAGGCAAAAACGCTGGCGTTGAAACTCCTGTCTTTGGAAGAGATCAATGCATAAGTGCGGGTACTAGATTGGCAATTGAAGATCCAGAGGATGCTGACGCCAATGCAATTTTTGGCGCTGTCAAAATATATGAAGAGCTTGTAACAAAGGGCTATGATACTGAAGTTGCTGTAATCACGGGCGCCTATAATCGTGGTATAGAGGCAGACGAAAAAATATCCTCAGAGCTCATAACAGTGCTGACAAAGTTCAAGGCAGATGGAATTGTCGTAGTATCAGATGGGGAGGACGATGAGACGGTAATACCTCTATTACAGGCCATGGTACCAGTAATCTCAATTCAGCGAATAATAATGAGGCATAGTAGGAGTGTAGAATACTCATATGCTGTTTTTGGTAAATATGTAAAGATGTTAGTTTACGATTCAAGATATTCAAAATTCTTTTTGGGTGTACCTGGAGCGCTACTCATCTCAAGTGGGTTCGCAACCATATTTGGATTTACGAGAGAAGCGTTGGCCATAGTTCTTAGTGTACTGGGTGTTGCATTTGTTATACGAGCATTTGATATTGACAAGTCACTTGGATCCCTAAATAGGACTACGCCATCAACTTTCATCAGAATATTTTCGGTGTTTGCAGGAATCATGATAATATTGGTTGGTATATCAAATGGGGTCTCGAGTATCCCTGATGGCGTCATACCAAAGGACGCTAGCCTTTCTCATATTATTACAAATAGAATTGTAGTAGGGGCCTTTGTGCACGGTTCAATTACTCTAATTTGGATTGGATTGGGGACCATTTTTGGTGGTATATTCCTTAGCAACTGGTTCAAAGGAAGCATTAGGATTCTATCAGACATCCTGAGATTGGTTGTGCTTGGTTTGATTTACATTCCTGCAATTCAATTTACCTCAGTCCTCACGGAAAAAACCAATCCTTTCAATCTTATCTCCTCTTTATTTATTGGTCTAGCTATTACGCTTGTCGCAACAACATTTTTGTTTCAGTATTTCAGAAACAAAAAAGGTGGAGAACACTTAAAGCATTAGCCATTGCGTTCACAGAGTTATTATATGATTTAAAATCATTTACTTTGAGGGCAAATGCGCGGACCTTTTTATTATCTAATCAATAATGATTGGTTTTATCGATTCTATGAAAGAAAATTAGAATCACAGATTAGAAAAGATCCGCTTCCAAATCACGTTGCAATTATACTGGATGGTAATAGGAGGTGGGCTAAGTATAATTTCCTGGCAAGCAAAGGCTCACATGCAATGGGTGCGGACAAGGCTGAACAGTTACTAACTTGGATTTATGACCTCAAGATAAAAATAACTACCCTTTACGTATTGTCTATCGAAAACCTCGAACGCGACAAAAAGGAATTGGAAGACATCTACAATCTCCTTGGAATAAAACTTGAAAAATTATACAATGATTCGCGAATACACGAAAGGGAGATGAAGATAAAGGCCATTGGAAATATAGATGCTCTCCCACAATCACTAAAAGATATTTTGGCTAAACTTGAAAAAGATACCAATCATTACGACCTAACTTTTCTAAATATTGCCATAGCTTACGGCGGACAGCAGGAATTAGTTGACGCCATTAGAAAAATTGCCCATGATGTACAACAGGGAGAATTAAAAATTTCAGAGATCTCAGAGCAGTCAATTGATTCATATCTTTATACCTCACACTTACCGCAACCAGAGCCTGACCTTATACTGAGAACTTCTGGCGAAAAGAGGCTGAGTGGTTTTTTATTATGGCAAAGTGCATATAGTGAATTAGTTTTTATGGATGTATTTTGGCCCGAATTCCGAAAAATTGATCTTATGAGAGCCATTAGGACATTTCAAAGACGACGTAGACGATACGGAAAATAAGAAAATGTTGATATG
>DATIFZ010000072.1:0-18886 GCA_035454925.1 Nitrososphaeraceae archaeon | reverse complement strand
CCAGATTCTTCCCCAATTTATTGCATATCCTAAAGGAAGATCCAACGCTCTTGTAAGAACGTCTCCGAGTTTTCCAACCAAGATATTAAAATTAGTTGGATTTACCAGGTCTTTTATCACTAGTCTATCTCAGCCTCCAATACTCATATACATAATAGTAGGACTTCGACCTATATTATCTATACAACTGTGAAGAAATTAGGTGATAGATTCGTTACTAACCATAAAAATACAATTCCATCTACGACATACAAAAGAAACAATCGGGAATTCAGAGGGAGTTGAAAGAGCTTACCATCTTATTGATGACTTTATCGAAGAATAATTTTAGGTTCAAATATTGATAACCTTTTAAGCTATGTTGTCCTTGCGTTATCGGTTGTCGGAATCTATCGATTATTTGTTAAGATGGCAGTTATATCCTATCTATAAGACTAGATCTGCAATTTGATAAGCATTGTCTCAACCAAATAACAAAAAACTAAAGATAATGATTCTTGAAGATGAAGAAGACATTTTAATACTTTACAAAGACTTCCTTGCGGGAAAGGGACATGAGATAACAACTACATACCAGACCGGTGATGAAATGGTAAACGAGATAGATAAACTAAGATCTGATATTTACATGATAGATTTTAGATTGCCAGGCAAGAAAAATGGAGTCGATATTGCTATTGAAATATTAACCAGGTTTCCATCAGCGCCCATATTATTCATAACCGCCTATGAACAATTACATAAAGAGATTTCAAAAAACCCAGTTTTTTACAACAAGAATATTCAAGTTCTAGTGAAACCTGTTAAACTAGATATAATTGAAAGCACAATATTTGATCTTGTAAAAAAATCCCCCAAGAACAAACAAGAGTAATGTGTGAGTAATAAATGGCGTTTGGTAAAGTGATAAAACATTGTAGTACTTTTATAGAATCATTTCGGATATCAGTTTTACTTAAGAAATACACGATTTACAAATATTTTATTTTAAATGTGATTTTAATTGATAAACCTGAAATTCGTCTCTTACTCTCTGACATAGAGCGGTTATAGTTACAGGTTTTTCAATAGCAGAGTCTATGATACCTTCCTTCAAATATGTCTGATATAATTTATCTACTTCAAAATTATATGCGCTCATAAGGATCGTTCTTACGTTAGGATTCGACCCTTTTATCCTCTTTAAAAGCTCCAAACCGTTTAAGCCAGGCATTCTTAAATCTGAAATAACAAGCACATAGTTTTTCATATTTGTTGCAAAGTGTTCCAAAGCAAGGACCGGATCATTAAAAGCAAATACGGAAATGCCCTCAATTGAGCCACATATAGCGGCCTGAAATGTTTCTGTAATATCAACCTCATCATCAACAATACTAACAAATTTGTCAGACAATTCAGATATTTCAGTACACCTCTGATAAGCAGTACATGAAGATTATTAATTAAAAGAAAGTTTTCTATAAAGTTTATTTGATTCTAAATGGATAAAATTTCCGGTATGTTGACGTAATGTGCCATAAGCTACCGGCAATTTCAAAAGAATGGCATTGTATCTCTTCTAAAATTGATACAATAAATCAAAGTTTTAGGATAGAAAAAGCATAATAAATGATATAAAAAATTGACTGCGGACTAATTCTAGTCCATTCTTTCCTCAATCTTTTCTTTTTGATACCCGCTTTCTAAATCTCTGTCCGGATCTGCTATTTTGTTTGCAACTGCTTCTGCACCGGCTTTAACCTTGTCTCCTGCATCTTCCAATCCTTCTTCGACGTCGGTCTTTGTCTCTTCAACCTCAACCTCTGTTTCTTCTTTAGTTTCCTAATCTCCCATTGTAATATTAGTATGCACTACATTGCTTAATTGCACAAATTAAAGGTGCTTTCTCCAGTGAACGTCTTAACTAATTTTCTACATATAATTTATTATCACTGATAAGCGCAGAGGGTTCTGTCTATACACCAAATCCTGAGAAACATAGGTGTGAGTTCTGTGGTATGCTATTTGAGACGTCCTATATGCTCAGTTACCACAAGGCCGTAGAGCACAATCAAGAAAGAGATCTGATCGGGCGTTACTTAAATTTCTGATATCTCTAATACTCTAACATTTCTTATGAGGATTTTCCCAGAGCAATCTCATTCAGCATTATTAAGGAGCTTTAATTCTAAGAAAATGTGGATTTCTTATTGTCAATTTCAAGAACTAAGTTTAGTCACATTTTTTACATAGGAAAATGGACTTTGAATTGTAATACGAATGTCACAGACAAGAGTGGTTTCACAAGAAAAAAAGGATGCTATAAGGAATTTGTACTTATCAAATATTGCTGAGGAATTTATTGCGATGCAAGTAGATTTAGAGATTCCATTGGTAATTAGCATACTTAAGGAACTTGGTATTTATAGATCGGAGTAAAGAGACAGTCGGATCTAAGTTAAATTAAAAACTCTAACTCTTTGATTTTAAAGTACCCTCAAACAAAATCAGTTATTTTTTTTGCTTTCCTCTCTCATTTTGATTCCAATTAATCCTATACTCTAGATCAGGTTTACGATTTATTTTTTCTAATTCTACATTTTCAAATGATAACTTTTTCATATCCAGGTTTTGTCTAAAGATATCTACTGTGCCAACAGCGTATCCACCATAATGATTAATCGCAGTTACTATGCCTACTTTACGTACTTTTCATTTTGCTTTATTTCTTTCATTTTATTGGCCCAATTTCTGATTTCCTCAGTTCTATCAATTTGTATTTTACCAAATTGACCCTCAGCAAGTCTTCGATCTCCTATAAGTCTAAGGTACACAAAATCAAATGTAATTATCGGAGTTTGCAGTCTATCCATCTGACTCGACACCATTGCAATATTGTTATTTTTAAAAAGTTGTAAGCTAAATCATTAAACCAAGAATGGTGTCTTTCTTCAACTGCATATCTAAAACATCCTTCAAAGAAAACGTTGTAACTACTGAAATCTTCAAGTCCTTCTTTATTTTGATAAGTAGGGGATAATTGTATTAATACTTTAAGTGGCTCCATTCGTTCATAAAATAATTCTAAATCCTTTTCCACATTCTTGAATTTTTTTTCATGTGTTATTAACTTGGGGAACTTTGCTGTAAATCTAAAATTAAGAGGCGTCTTTTATTCCAATTACTTACCATTAATGAACTAGGAATATTATAGAAAGTAGAATCAATCTAAATTTAATGATAAATATCGAAATATCCAATAATTATACTTTTAGAGGTAACGTAACTACAAAAGTAGCCCCTTTTGAATTCGGGTTATTATGCGCTTCGATCTTTCCTCCATGAGCTTCAACAATATTTTTTGAAATATACAATCCTAGTCCAAGACCTTTCTCCGATTTAGTCTTAAATTTGGAAAATAAGTGCGGAATTATGTCTGGATCTATGCCAGGACCACTATCTTTAACAGTAACAATAGCTTGATTTGTTTTATCTTCTTTCTTTAGATTTATAATAATTGTCCCCTGTTTTGTAAATTTTATTGCATTATTTACCAAGTTTGCGAACACTTCAAATATTTTTTCTTTATCGGCTATGATATGAACTTTTTCAATCGGAATAAACTCAATTTTGACTTTGTCAATGTTACTTAATTCTGTTTGTTGATGAATATCTTTAATAACATTTTGAATTTTTACATTTAAATCAAAAACTGTCTTATTCAGTTTCATAGTTTGAGACTCTATTCTAGCAATATTCAACATGTTTGTTACCAAAGAAAATAGCCTTTCAGCATTTCGGAGAATAGCTGCTTCATATTGTTTGTTCCTTTCTGGAAGATTTTTAAGCATCTCTGAATAACCAATAATGGATTGGGATGGTGTCCTTAACTCGTGGGCGGCAATATTGATAAATTCCTTCTCCATTGCGTCATGTTCCTCAAGCTTTTGATATGAGTACAAAAGATTCTTGTTTGCTTCCCTTAATGATTCATGCAAATCAGCCTGTCTCCATATGGTATCAAATATAAAATTGTATGATTCTGTACGAGACTTGCTGGTATGATAAGTAGCATAACCCACAGCCTCTATAAAATTTTCTTGAGTATCATCCTTTACGTCTATTATTAGTATGGATTTTTTGTCCACGATCAAAAAAGTAGTTTTTATCAAGTGAGTTTTTCTAGTCGGCGGAACAATAGATTTTATTCTAAAATTTAAATTTTTTGAGAGCGATTCGATGGGCAAAAATTCATCCTTTACGTCGATTTCATAAGTAGGGATAACTAAATTGACACTAACATTCCTTTTTTCTGAAGCTTCTATCAACATGGATATTATACCTCCCTTGTAATTTCTTTGGAGTGCATTTGGAGTTGCTATTATTAACGATATTTCGGAAACTGCAGATTTTATCAAATTCAAGTAAGTCTTGCGAATTTCGTGCGGGTCTGATAACACTTTGATCTCCTCCGGATCCACACCAACCTCTAAACTGGACATTTTGTCATGTTGAATGATAGCATTGTTCCATAGATTTTCAAAAATATGTCTCTGCTGCTCCACCATTCCGCGATCGTTACGATATATTAGATTTGATGCAAACGTATTCCCTTGAACTTGACCAAAATATTCGAAATCGTTTATCGCAAAATTTCCAACTAGCTTTTCGAGGTGCCTAACTTCTGCAAATTTCATTATTTGTTTACACGAGTTCAAATTATCTCTTGTAATTTCCGTTATCAATCTAATTTTTATTCCCTTGGCTTTAGAATCTTGGAATGTCTGCCTGATTGTTTCAGTCAATATGAAATCCGGTAAAGTAAAATCGCCGCAAATACACAGTTCCTTGTTTGCGTTGCATACGATATCGTTCAGTGTCATGTCCGTTTGTTCATTGTTGGTCTGAGGCTGGATATTTTCTCGAAACTGTGATGGCATCGGTCGATACATCTAGTTCAATATACGATTTAAACCAATCGTGTTTGATATTGTTTTGAAGCCAAAAAACTATTCACATTTTGAATCTAATTCCAGGCATCCTAAGGTTTGCCAATAATTTGCCATTAGCCATAACCAAATTCATTGGACAGGGCAATACATTCTAATCTATAACATTGATAAGTGAAAAATAAATTACTAGGACTCTGGTTCTTGCTTTGACTTGCCTCTTCCAAGAACTATCCACCCTTTCTTGATAAAAAACAAAACAAATCCAATTACTATTATTGCCATAGTTACCAATACTACTAAGAAGCCCAACGGCAGTTGTGTAATATTTTCCAAATCTACTCCATTCATGCCGTATATACCTGCAATTAGTGCAAGTGGGAGCAATATGACTGTAAAAATAGTGAGAACTCTCATTGTTTCATTTATCTGGAGTGATACCTTGGCCACATACAGCTCTCTAATTGAATTGATCGTCCCTTCATAGGATTCCACAAAATCAATCAACTGTGTAATATCATCATATACCATCTCTACATATTTCACGTCTTCTTTGTCCTTTTCTGTATGTAGCAGAAAATTAATAATATTTCTTACATGCCAAAATTGCCTGCGTAGCATTATGGCCTGCCTTGATAAAGTATCTATACTTTCAAATATTTCTGGAAGTGGACGTATAAATGACTTTCTCTGATACTCATTTACAGATAATTCCATGGCTGTAAGTAGTTGCTCATATTTGGTAACAAGACCTGCTAGTATATTATAATATAAAGCGTCTATACGCGTTTGCTTTATTGTTTCATTCTGTATGTTAAGAAGTCTCTGAACGATTAGTTTAATGTCAACCTCAGCCGAATGTATTGTTAATAACCAATTTGTACCCAGAAATAAGTATACGGACTCTATAAGTAGAGTCTCTGGATCTTTATTTTTCATTTCAACTATTACAGTGAACGTATGATTCTCTAGTTGACGAATTTCTGGCTTTTTCGACTTGTTTATGCATGTTTGAATGGCTTCATCATTTAAATGAAATTTTTGAGCCAATTTACGAAGTTCCGATTCGTCTGGATTTATGACATCCACCCAAACATTATATCCTTGATCCAAGTCCTCAAGAGAACCGTTTATTTTAACTTCGTTCTTATTATAAGAGATGATAGAGGTCAAGTTGCAGCTCCGGATGAATTAGAATCATCAACAAAAAATAAAAGCATTATCTGTTGGCCCGACAAATTAGATGAGGACATTAATTATCATTCAATAACATAATTAAACAAATAATGAGAAAACGTTATTGGCCGAAAGGACCTACAAGCTCCGCACCTGCTATCACTGAAGCAGCATTAGGGTCCGGGTCTTCAAAAGGTTCTTCTGTAACAAGGAATTGTGTGTAAGTATACGGATTTACCATAGTCTCTGTGAACTGTAATGCTCCATCCTTTGAGAACTCACCTACGCTTAATTTATAATCTGAACCGCCGACATCTACCAGCCATCCTTCAAACACTTTACCCTCTTTAGGAGGTGTGCTCATATTTGCAACTATATAAACAGTATGTTCTTTGGGAACAAGCGAGACAGTTCCTTTGCTATCTCCACCAAATGCCTCATTGCCACCTGGAGTCTTCAAATCCAATGTTTGCTGAGCGGACACAAATGCTGCGCTAATAAAAAATTCCAGCTATAGTAATCATACCCATCATTAGTGTAATTCGGATAGTTGAATTCCTATATGATTTCATCAAATAATTAAGTACTACAAACTTTATATATCGATGTATAACTGTCAAGTTTCTTATTTTGGGATCATTCTCGTATGTAATGTTATCATATCAAAATATCTAAGATATAAAGACAGGAATATCCCATTGAATTAATCAGCTCGCTTTGATGCGTTCCCTTGAACGCTTATATCAAATGTTGGACGTTATGTATCATGAACAACATAACTAACTGGGATGATATCTTAAAAAAAGAAGCGCGAGGAATGAACGACTATGATTTGGGCGAAGTGCACGAAGTCGAGCCTGAAATTGTCGTTACGAAAAAAGGAGTTGTAGACAAAGACAAATTTTACTTACCAAAAAGCCTTGTCGAGCGTTTTGACGGTCACAAAGTTTGGTTTTCTATAACCAAAGAGGATGCTCAAAGCTATAGAAAAGATTAATATCTGTTATCCACAATAACATTTTTTTTACATTAATAAAATTTATTCATAAAAGTTTAGATTCAAAGTAACTGAGAGATTACTTAATCTGTTTTGCAATTCGGTTATGCAATCAATTGTTTTTTGACTCAATTTTTGCGGCTGGAATTTTGTAGCATACGTTCCAATATAATGCCAGTTGAAAGGAAAATATAGAATTTATGTTCTGCAAATAGGAACATATATTAAATTGTACTTATTTTCGTCTGTGTTTAGTTTTACCCTACATACTTGCGTTACTAATTATGTACGGATTGACCATCTTCCCTGACTTGCGCTTGACTTTAATAGCACATCTCTCGAACGTTTTTGTGTCTATCCCCTTCTTTTTCCTCGGCATTAATCATAATATCTCTAACATCTTTTATTAATATTCCAAAAATTTTAGTTCGGGGAAATATGTTTCATAAAAGTGAATGGGAATAAGCTAAAAAATGTTGAAAAGAATGACAACTAATCACTTTCGATATTTTTTGTTGTATGGAGAATCATTCCACATTTTTTTAAAGGATCTCACAATGTTGGTGGAGTCAACAGAAATCGTGAAGACTTCCTCTGACCATAGGACTCGTTCCACACTCTCAAGGCGTTTAATTTTTACTATCATATCTATCAATTGATCACTGTCCTCGTAAACGAACTCAGCAACGATATCAGAATTTCCAACATGGACCGAAGAGCTCAATACTCCGTCAAACTTGGAAATCTCAAGAGCTGTTTCTTTCATGTTTCCAGTGCGGATATAAATGTGAAGTAATCCTTTTTTAAGACCTATTCTTCTAAAATTTGGCTGGATCCTGATTTCTACTAGACCATTCTTAATGATATTTCTTGTTCTTCGTTGTATGGTGCTAAGGGGAATGCCTAATTCCTTCGAGATTTCCTTATTTTCTAAACCCGGAATTAATAGTGAAATTATGTTGTAATCAATTTTATCCAATGTAGTAAAAGACGATGATCTTTTACTTTCTTTTGGCGTCGTCTTGATGTTAATACTCACAAATTTTAATGAGGAGAGGTAGTTTATAACATTTCTTTCTATTTGTCAACTATTATTATCATTTGCGCGCGTAAAATGGTGTATAGAATCACAAAACACACGGATTTTCTATAAAGAGTAACAATCTTACATTAACTATTGCTTAGCAACATTAGCCTTTTTTGATGGTAGTCTAAAGCCTCAGACTCTTGAAATTTATTAAGCCTCAACTCAAAATCCTTCTGGTGATACATACAGAATTGTTTCAGAGGAGTACTTTCAAAAATCGCTGGGACGGAACGCTCATAGCATAACAGTGATTCCAATCCACCTTCAAAATTATGAAAAGTGCCAGTATCTATCCATACAGAGATTTCATCTTTATTTCCTTGCTTTGCATGCGAAATCACATCACTTAAGAACTGCACTATCTGTAGATTGCTGCTATGATCTTGTGCGAGAAAACTGTTACTTGATTTAATATCACGATCGAAAAGTGTGTTAGAATCACGAATAATTAAAGAGCCGTTCCCTATCATAATATCATAATTTTGAGTTGATTGGGCATCTTTTAGTAAATTGTTTTTAACAGATTCTATTGTTTCATAATAAGGCAGAATGACAATCATTTCTGTTCCTTTAATAGAGTTCGTGTGAAAATAGCTGGAATATACTTCTCTGATGGTCTTAAGATTGGGATAGACTAAAATTGTGTGTGTGCAAGGACCTATTTGCGACAACGACTTCATCACCTGCTTAACCCCTAAATTGTCAAATCGGTCTTTACAGGCCTTGGACATGATAAGTAAAGGTAGACATAACTTAAGTAATGGTGATGTCAATTATAAACAAAAATAAGCCTAATTTTGATTTTTGACGGGATTATAAGCAATTAAATTATGTTTCGGCCAATTTTTCCAAGAAATGATGCAAGTAAATTGAAATTAGCGATCAATTAATAGAATATGCCTGATAATAATTTGCCAACAAAAATGACATCGTCTCCTTCTGAATCGCCTACGCAAATACTTGTTATTGATGATGATGAGGATATACTGAATTTGTTTAGTGGTTTTCTCAGAAAGCAAGGATATAGTGTAACCTCGTATCTTGACCCCTTGAAAGCTGTGGAGGAAATACATCGAAGACCACAAAAATACTCTTTGATCATGACGGATATTAGAATGCCCGGGATTTCGGGTATTGAACTTATACGCAGAATTTGCAAGATAAACCACGATATTAAGGTGATTATTATTAGCGCTTTTGAGTTGAACGGCGAAGATTTGAAAAATATTAGATATGATAACTTTATTGAAAAACCCGTTCATATGAGCTATCTGGTTAAAAGCATTGAGAAAATATTGAAAAAATAAAACTTCCTACAATTTGAGTGAGTTATTAATTATTATATCGAGTATATACTTCAAAATGGGTTGTATAAATCAGCAAATCAAAATTTCAAATCTTAAAGGCATACCCCGGCATAAATGATTGAACTAAGATGGTTAAACTTGCAAGTTATTTAGTTAAACATGTGGCTCAGAATACAATCAATCGAAACACGTCTCATAAATTCCATTGAATCCAAAATGTGGTCTGAAAAAAGTAAGTGTTATGTAAATATTAATTCCAATAAAAATACAGGAAATGGCTCGTCAGAGATTCTTTATCAAGATATTATTGTTTATTTATTCGCCATGACAGAACAGCTAATCGATATGTCACATGATAACCATAAAGAGAACGATAACAACAGCAATCGCAATTTGCAAAATATAAGTCCTGAAGCAGAAAAAGAAGAATCGTTAAATCAAAGATATTATAATGAAAAAGTACAAAAAAGAATATACTAACACTCGAATCACTACGAAATAGAATTTGGGTTAGTGACATTCCATTGGTAACCGAGAAGCCGCTTCAAAAAACTGGTACTTGGATTCTACAATCAAACGAATATCATAATTACACGTATTCGTCGTGGATAACATCAATCGAGCTGCTAACCAGATTTCGTTGTGGGCAAATTAGTGAATGTATTATTTTACTTTCAAATTTGCTGAACGCTGATCATAATAATAATGCTAATCACGACAGAATTTTCTATGAATGGCTGGATCCAAGAACTCTCAAGGGTGGGGTGCCTATCCTTTCAGGACAGGTATTTCTGCCTTTAGACTAACTTTATTTGAAATATTATCGAAATTTACATGAAAAATCGAATAATTGGAAAAAATCATAGCGTAGAGAAGAGAAAATTTAGATGTTTATTTTAGATAAGAGCCCTTTAGTCTTGGTTCCTTGTTTAGGTAATGATAAATTGGTTGTACCTGACATCAGATTGAAGCTGATACATGCTTAAACAATGTTGCTGCCAAGTAAACAATGAGTGACAGAAAAGACGAAAGTGAGGACATAGAAACTGCACAAAAAAACCAGAAAAAAATAGGAGCTGCAGAAAATGACCCAGAAACCAGCGGTCCAGCAGAAAACTTACGAGAAGAAGCTGCCGATATGGTTGATGAAAAAGAAGATTCAAGTGAACCTGCTTAACCCCTTCATTTTTTTAAATGATCTAGAATTTTTTTATTTTTCTATTCAAGGGCATATCTCTGTTATTATAAAGCATAAATAGTTTCAAGCCTCTATTATAGCATGTCAACAATAACAGATAGTTGTTATAAAATGGGACAGGTGGAACCCGAACCAGAAGAGCCAGGTGATGTCGAACCTGAACCAGCACCAGAACCAGGGCAACCAATAGATGAGGAAGAGCACTGAACGAGTTTTATAGCTTTAGAACTTGACGACTGGGATAAGAGTACCTTATACCTTCATATTCCCAGTCGCTAAAAATCAAGGATGCTACGTAATATATTCTGGCCTCAGTATGCTGATGTTTTCAACTAGGCAGATGTTAGTCCGTAGACCGGTGGTGAAATCTTTACTTCGATCCAACTCAATAGATTGTCGATTCCATCGCCAGTAATAAGTGAAGGGATCTTTATACGGCAGTCTGCAGGGAGTAAATGATTGATACGATTCAACATTTGAGATTTACTTGCTACGTCTCTAACTTCCCGGCACATTCCTATCATTTTTAGAATTTCTCTATTCTTAGACATCATTCTAATAATGTTAATGACATTAAAGTTTATCAATCTTAACTATTTCATTTGTTCAGTAATCCGTACGCATACCTTGTCTGATTGGGAAGTTGCTTATTTTAGAAGTAATTGTCTTCGGGGATTAATTAAATGGACGACTATAGTTAGATACACTGCCAAAAAAATTGGGGCTTTATCCAGACATATTTCCAGTCTGATTTGAGGTTTGATTTGATGTTTGATTAGTTGTGTCATTGAAGCTGGTCATGCTGCTAGCGTTTGCCAGCGAGTTATTGCTGGTTAATTGCTCAAGTTGTTGAGCTGTCCCGATATCAGTGTTGTTTCCGGCCCCTGTAGTATTACTGGCCGCCATGACGCTTGTTCCACCAGAAAGGACTATAGCAATAGCTATTCCAATCAAGATTATTCTTGGGTTCACACATTTGTCAATCCTATATAGTATTAAAGGATTATAGTATAAAAAATCAAATTGTTGCTTTAATACCAATTAGACACAACTGTTCAAGTCGTTAGTTGTGGATTTGTCAAGATTAGTCTAAGATATAGAAAGCAAAAAGTTGTTAGATACTCTATATCCACGCCAAGATCTAGAACCTCAGTAGCAATTCTGTAGTATCGTACCTCTAACTTGCAAGAGATCTATTGGAACTGTACTACAGTACTCATTTAACGTTTCAGACAACTAGAATCTTTGTCTTAAACTCCACAGAGTCAGCTGGAGGGCTGCGGTTTGGAAGTGGAAGGGTTGCATTGCTTTGATTTTGTATATTCATGGTATCAGCAAGTTCGGGGCTTGGCACTATGTTCTTTAGAACTATTGTTATATTTCCAATGCCATAGTTCTCTAGCGTTATCTTCTGAGGTCCTCTTCCTCCTTGCGGTATCTGATTTGTCTTCTTCCATATTTCTTTGCCGTCACTTGAATTTATTATTATATCATAACTTTTTACAGGAAGTGTTCTTTTTATCACGGATGGTATTACCAAATCGCTATAGATTGGACTCGGCGTTAGGAGGGGGAGCATTCAGATATGGGGACGTTTTATTTAAAAATACAATTTCAAAATTTAATCCTGCTGAAATGGGAGATTGTCCAGACTTTATCGCAATTAAATACGTTCCTTTATCAGATATCTTTTGCAACACAGTGGTAATCAGTTTTTACTTCCGCTCCAACTGATTGTGACGCATTTTCTGAATTCTGAGAAAAACCTATAGCTGGTAACGAGAATATCATTGCGATAGTTATCATTGTCAAAATGTCGTGCATGTACTATGCATACGCACAAAAATTTATAACAGTATAACACTACTGCATTGATATCATCAGTTCAATATGTTTTCCACCTAAGTGGATGCTCTCATTTTCTGATAAACCCAATATGCGACTCCTACAATTATGATAATTATTATGATGCCGACAATAATTGGTGCCAAGACATTTACAAGGAAAATAAGTATTGCTATGATTACTATGGCCGCGATGATTGCTACTATGATTGAACCGGCTTTTCCTGATGCGCTCATAATAGTATTATTGAGAGCAACTATGGGAGCTTACTAACAGCTACGCACATCTTCCAGTTATGGAAAAACAGATTTTTTGTTGACGTTAATTCATTTTTTTATTCAATTATCAACTGTGTTTTGAATTAATTTAGAGTATCTCTAATCTTTCATAGGGATTATTATTTACATCTCAGATTTAGTAACGTTCTTAAAGCAGCAATAAAGATATCAAGATTTGAACCGTACGGGTATTGTAGAATTGCCAAATCCATTTGGAGAATGTGCTGAATATATCTTTATTATCTGGCCGTGTTTTACCTGAAAATCACCAAGTAGATTAACAATACTTCTGTACTTGTCATCCAATGCCAACAAGGATTCCGCAAGGGGTCCTGCTAGCAATATATGCCCTCCATCTCCGACATCCATGACCCGTCTGGCAAAAATAATTCCAGGTCCCCAAATATTCTGGTTAGAATTAACATCATTAACAATAAAGACTGATCCTGATGCGAGACCAATTCTAACATCAAGAAATGATCCGTCTTGTTTGTTGGTGTGAGAGTTATATTTTTTCAATGCCTGATGCAATTCAATGGCAAGTTGAAGCGGGGATTCAGGGCTTAACATAAAACCTATTGCCATACCATCACCCGTCGGGAGAACACGTTTGTCAGATGCTTTTTTGAAGGTATCACAATGACCTATCATGTCATTTAATGCCTCAATCTTTTCTATCTGTCTTCTCACCGAAAGTGCAGGATCAGAAAGACCAACTACATCAACAAAGAAAAATGAAGCGTCAATAACACCAGAAGGACCTACATCAGACACGCGGGCTTGACCAAAGGCCCCTGCCAGTTTCATATAAATATTGACATGATTGTGGTGGAATGGCATGTCCAAATAATACTCCGGTTCTTCAAGAATTGGAGCTTTACATAGACCACATATTGATAATTTTGATTTTAAACTTGCATCTGATTCAAATTTCAAGCTTCCATCCTGCTCAATATTAAATGAAGCTGATGTGGATTTACTGCTCGCTCCCTTGATAGATATCAATTTTAGTTTGCGTTTAACATTTTCTGAATTTTCCTGAACTTCGATATCAAGAACAATATCAAAAATTGAACTTAACTTATTTAGTATGGCCTGATTAGTTACCATATTGCCGGACATCGTAATCACTGCCATTGATTCTAATTCTTTAATGAGAAATGACAAAGCGTTTACGAACTTTAATACTGTGTCTTCGTCAAAAAGGGTAAACAAATGTGTAAGCGAATCCAGCACAATAGCACATTTTGGAACATCATTGGTTGTTGATGTGGACCTCTCACTTGTTCCTTTAACTGTATTGGTAACAGATGAGGACCATTCATTTATCTTATTCCGAATTTCTTCAAGAGTAGCGGTAAGCTTGCGGTCAGTAGTGCCAGTTGAGGTATCTGGTTCTATGTTACTGGTAGTAACTAGATAGGGATTCAAGAATTTTAATTTCTTTATTTTTTCGTCAGTAATATTGTTGAAAAGGTTTTCATATTCCTTACGGGTCATACTTGAATTAATGTAGATACAACCACATCCGTACTGCAAACTTTCTGTTATCACCTGCCTACAAAAGAGGGTCTTTCCACCTCCAGGAGGACTCATAAGTAAAATAGTTCCAGAAGTAGTCTTTTCAGCTGTTGCTTGCCCTATTAGGCTTGGAAGCCCTGGAATCCTAACTTCAGGCATTTTCTTGATTGATGTTGAGTATTTTGGATTTTTTAAATATTCCTCTAAATACTCTCAAGTTTTTCAATAAGTGTATTAATTTTACCGGCAAATGGGTGATCAGGAAACTTTAATGCTGTCAAGAATTCATTGCTATCAAACTGAATATCACAGTAGCAGGGAATAGATAGTATTGTATCCATGCCAACATCAGCATTAAGTTTAGAAACCACTGAGTTCTGATTACCAACCGTATTTTCATATCTCTCTTGATTTGAAGCACTGGTTTCGCCAGCCAAATTGGGGGGTAAGCAATATCCTGCAGCTCTGTTTAAGAGAAGATATGATTTGGTTCCGAGCTTTGTGAGACTTTCATAGATTTCTTTTGCCAGTAAACGAGTACCTTTGAGATCAATACCGTCTAACTTGAGAGAAAGTAAGATAGTATCTGCAATAGCAAGAGAATTTATGGACCAATAGCGAATTCCCGGGCTTGTATCAATTATAACAAAATCCGCATTGTACTTGGAAACGATCTCCTCTCTTAGCATTAGAAACTTTCGCAACAACTGTATCTTTGAGCCTTCTTGTCTTACAGCACCGTCGAGCTTGTAAATTTCATCTTTTGATGTACTGGAAAAACCAACCAAAAGCTTTCCTTTTGATTCAGATTGCTCCCCATTCCCAGATGCAAATTTGTTTAGGACAGGAGTTAAATCATGGATAACCTCATCGATGTTTGCGTTTTCAAAAAGATAGTCATTAATTGATTTTTTAGGTTGCCATTGAAAGTAGTCCTGAAGACTTGGGGCATATACATCAACATCCAGTAACACGGCCGTAAATCCTTTTTTTGCTAACGACGCAGACAGATTGGAACTGATAGTTGATTTCCCTGTTCCCCCTTTGTACGAGTGGAATGCTACACACTTCGTCATTGCTTGAATAATTTCAACGTAGGTAGTATAAAGGTGTCTAATTTTGGTATTATAACATGGAGTATAGTATTTTAGATAGTCACGATATTGAAATCAATATGGATTTTGAAAAGCTCTGTCAGGATGTATTTGACCTTGACCCCAAAATTAGATTTGTGGGAATCTGTGGCAATACTGGGGAAATAAAAAATGGAGGACTTAGAGAAGGTATCAAAAGCTTTCTAACTGATGATGAAATTAAAAAGGCCAACCTCATTTCACTTGAGAGATGGAGACTTCATAACAAATTAGCAGATAGAATAGGCAAGGCCAGGTACGCTATGGAAGAGTATGAGAAAGTTAAGCAGATTACAATGCCACTGGAAGATGAGCACTTGTTATTAATAAGTACGGAAGTTGATGCAGATCATGGTAAAATAATAGAATCTGCAATACAGCTAATTATTTCAAATTATGTGAAGGATTACCTCTAGTCAGTTAATTGGAGCCTTACTCTAATTTGTAAATATTACAAATTGTCCTAGGTGCCAGTCTTCCTTTAGATATATTACAAGTCTATTTTTTTCTACTTCTAGCTACTTCCTCGATAACCTGTTTTAAGTAATCTTCAACTTCGTTTTCAGCAATGGGAGTTTCGATACCACTTTTTTCTGCAAGCTCCTTTTCCTGTTCATCAGCAACACCTTTAAGCTCACCAATTGCTCTTTTTACCTCGTTCTCCATCTCTGCAGTACCTATGCTAGAGAGTAAGTTTTCATCATTTCTTGCCATAGATCTTAATTTTTGTCGGAGGGTAATGTCTTGAGAGAGAGAAAGTGCAGACGAATAAATTCCAAATAGCACAAGGTAAGTTGACAGTGGCAATAGAGAGAGAGAAGTAATTCCGTATGGAGGAAAAGGTGCGGAATTGACATCGACATGATTTGAGAGATACAGCAGGATGAACCCAATAGCTGCTATTTTCAGAAAAGTCTTGACAGCGCTTTCTGGCAATCTCCTGGAAATGAACCAAAACGAAAAAGCAAAAAGAATGCCACCTGATATCGAAGCCAGTGCCTGAAATACATAATAACCGAATAGATTAGGACTGGAATCAGTGTCGTAAATATTCAGTGCATCCAAAATAGTGGCACTGTATCCCAAAATTGGCAGAACAATAATCAATGTCAATTTTGGTGTATTGGTTTTTTTGCTATAATGATGTAATAATAGGGCACTTGCCAGTAAGGTGAGCAGGAATGAGGCGTAATCAATATAGCGATAAAAAGAGAAGAATGTGTTAAGCACACTTCCTTCAGGGAAACTTGCATATGTGACCTCTGTATCTGCCCTAACAATTTGCTCTTTATCACTGAGCAAGTATACTGATCCAAAACCTGCCATTACTTCTGATACTGCCAAGATTAAGAACGCAAGGGCGTATAGCAATATTCCTAAACTATGTTTTTTGTTCCTATACCAAGAAACAAACCTAGCTGCAAAGAGTACTAGTAGAGCAGCAGTAATAAAATTAGTAGCATATGCAGCAAATATTAAATGTATTATAGAATAATGTTGCAAAAAGAGGACTTGAACAACTATGAGAATTACATTTGCTGCCAATATGTATTGGGCAAAGGAAATTGTTCTATGTAGTACGGTTATGAATCTGGATCTGACCTTGATAGAATGACTCGATGAATACATGAATTTCAGTAAAAAACTCTGTCCAAATATGTAAGCAGCCACTACAACGACAAAGAAAATAATACCGGCCGCGGAAGTGTTGAAATCTTTTAAAAAATTTGCAACCGTCGCATCAACATTAGCAAAAATGAGTAGTGCTAAAATGCACGTAATTAATACTGAAAACCCTCGGTTAGACTTTATTAAATAAAAAAAAGAGATTTAGTCATTCATCATTCCCCTTTAGAATGTTAAGGACCTTGTCCGCCGATACCAGAAATGTTTCCAGTCTCATTACCCATACTGGTTGCATTTGTTGCATTTGCGGCCCAACTTGTTGCATTTGTTGCATTTCCCATCATAGATGTGTCATTTCCTTGTGCGTATACAAGAGACTGCACACCAATCAAAAGGAATAATCCTCCTAGTATGGTTAATGCCATCCAAATTTTAATTTGTGACATAATTATCAAGTTAATCTTACAGTATATAAAGATAGTATATTCAGACTCTATCTGACGACAGATAAACCGTACTTTGTGCTCAGTCATACTCTAATCCTAACAAGTAACTAGGTAATTTGATTCTTAGAGTTCAGAATTAATGCTAATCTATCCACATTTCCCTGTGAATGAAATTGCTAGTCTTGCTGTCCAGTTGACTTATCATACCGTATCCACTTTTGCCACCAGAGAATATATATGAAAAGTAAATGAAAATGAACGTATTTGACGTTCCTTCCATTGTTTTTCTGTATCTTTCGTTTTCTATAAACACCCAATATCTCTTTTCCATTCCCGGCAAAAGAGGCCCTATGTGAAATTGATTATTATCAATACCTTTAGGATCCTTCATTGGGTTTGATTTCTGTGGTTTTATATCTGAGATAGTACAGGTTACTATAACATCTGATGCAGGAACTTCTCCAAAATTCTTCATTGTAATAGAGTATTGTTTTTTGTCATCGTCATCCCTTAATAACTCAAATCCACCACTAGGACCTACCCACGGTCTAAACCTTACTTCAGTCTGCAATTTGCTTACCTTCGCTAGTTCTGCAAAATCTTTCACAGTCTTCCACAAAAGCACAACAACACCTGCTTCTAATAACACTCCTAGTATCTCAGAATATTCTTTTATGACTGATAACGAAATTGGATTTTCATTGGAGTGAGTTTCATCACCTTGATTCTGTGTCAAGACTTCTTGAGACTTTATAGTTACCAACATTGACATCAAACAGACAAGCAAGAACAATGATGCGAGAAAGTACCTATACTTTTTTGCTCTTAATGATAAACCAGATTTGTCCAATATCATGGCATAATTATATTTATTTAAAATTGTTTTTGTCTTAAACAATTATGACACAAAATAAATAAATTCTGCGAAAATTCATTTTTCAATTTCATTCACTGCAAGTTTGCCGTCAGAATGCATGTAATCACAACGAAATCTAACCTTTGAGATCAATAGCTATAAAAGGATTTCAAAAAGTTTAAACAACTCATTTTTCTTAAACTAAAGAGTGAACAAATTTTCTGTTATATTCCTTGTTATAGTCTTCAGTTCTATGGTTTTAAATCCCTTATTACTCAAAGCCGGTATTCTAGGTAGTTTTAGCATTGTTTCTCAAGTTTTAGGTGAAGACTCAGAAAGTTCTGATAGCAGTGACTCCAGCAATAATGATGAAAGTGACTCCAGCAATAATGATGAAAGTGACTCCAGCAATAATGATGAAAGTGACTCCAGCAATAATGATGAAAGTGACTCCAGCAATAATGATGAAAGTGACTCCAGCAATAATG
>DATIFZ010000071.1:0-3438 GCA_035454925.1 Nitrososphaeraceae archaeon | reverse complement strand
TAGTGTTGGAAAAAGATAAGGGAACCGTAATGCGCGTCTTAAACGGAAAAATTTTAGATGATCCACTTCTCGACGTCAATGTTGCGAACTCTGTTGAAAGAGGAATGTGTGGAATTGCAGTTTCTAAAAATGGTCCCAAGACATATGTTTTCCTCTACTTTACTGAAATTGATGGAAAAGATGGGGATGATAAAAAGGGAACAGCGCCAATTGGAAATCGCCTTTACAGACACGAATTTGTAGATAATAAGCTCGTAAATCCTAAACTCATTTTGAATTTACCTGCTTATCCTGGACCTAGACATAACGGAGGGGCAATAGAAATTGGTCCTGATCAGAACATATACATTCCAGTAGGAGATGTAGATGGTTCATTTAAAAGGGATTTTCAACATACACAGACGCAAAATTTTGCTCGGGGAAAAGTTGTTGCGGACGGACGCAGTGGAATTTTAAGGTTAACACAGGATGGGAAAATTGTAGATGAAGGCATACTCTCCGATTCCATGCCTTTACGATTGTATTACGCCTACGGTATTAGAAATAGTTTTGGACTAGATTTTGATCCCATCACAGGTTTCTTGTGGGATACCGAGAATGGACCGCAAGATGGTGATGAAATAAATCTTGTTGAACCTGGATTCAACAGCGGATGGAATGAAATTTATGGATTTTCATCATCTCAAAAAGGATTCGATACGAAAGAACTAGTAACGTTTGACAACAGGGGACATTATGAGGAGCCTAAGTTAGTTTGGACCAGAAGCGCAGGACTGACCGCAATTATATTTTTAGATTCTGATAAATTGGGGAGTCAATACAGAAACGATATATTCATTGGAAGCGTTCATAACGGTCACATATACCATTTTAAGCTAAACCCTGAAAGGAACGATCTCGCACTTCCTCAATCACTCTCAAAAAGGTATATACAGAACCCAATCAACTTCGGAGGAGAAGATGTACTATTTGCTAGTGGATTAGGCGGAGTAACTGATCTTACAGTGGGTCCTGATGGTTACTTATATGTAGTATCTATAGGACAAGGCAAGATATTTCGAATATCACCAGAATAGTATTATTCGTAGGGTCAATTTGAATAGGATTTGTTTAACGAAATGTCTTGTCTAAAGATTCTCTAAATAAGTAACCCTACTTTAAGTCGTCTTGAATTCTTACTTTGGAAATACTGAAATGATCCTTTTTATGCATATTTGTATTCTCATAAAATGTCCCCAACATTTTTAATTCATTAACCGAATTCCTAAAATCCACGTTAAGAAATCCATGGGTTTCAAATTGTTCCACGATATAGGGGTATTTACCAGTGAAATTGTGTAGTTCAGCCCCAGCGGTCCCTAACGTAAGAAATATTGTTCCATTTGCATCATTATAGGCTGTTGTATTTTTATCAACTATTGTTGGATTATAGAGAGACGAGAATGATTTTCCGTATTGATTAATGGAAAAGTCCTTTGATAGTTATGACTATGTGCTTGCAGAACTATATCGACTCCGTACATATCAAATAAATGATGATATGTATCCGGCAAAACTTCCTGTCCCGAGTATTCTGTACCTGAAAGATAATCATTAAACTTGACCATCTTCCTGGTCAGATCGTGATCTCCAAAAGTTATTTTGATTCTTCCAGAAGTATCCAGTGGTATAATGCTATTAAGCCAACATGAAGCGGATTTACCATATGAAAGATCACACAAGGCTATGACAATCTCGGGATCCTTCTTTATCATTCCTTCAATTGTTCTATTAGTTTCGTCGCCGCAACCAAAGTCACCAGCAGTAACGAAATTGAACTTTTGAATATTTTGCATATCGTTATCCTAACCAGTAACCGTGCTAACCTGTAAACTGCTACAGAAAAGCGAAGCTAGGAATATTAAAATGAGGATAGCGGGCAAATTATACAAGTGCATCTCCTACGTTTACGGTGAATTTGAAGAATTAAATAATCGTAAGACGTCTTGGGAATATTGTTTAACAAGTTCAGGTATAGCCTTAGGGTTGTCTACAGCAGCATCTAAAATAGATTTTCTATATTCATGGTCCAGTATAACAAATTCCATACACCGTTGGCATTTCTCATCAGCGAATGTGTAATAGCCCCCGAACATTAGTGCAAATAAAGAGAGGAGTGCTATGGCTATGCCAGCTAGATAAATTCGCTTCATAAACCAAGGTCTTATTCTCTGTCTAATAAGATTTCATTAATTTGTTTGGCCATGAGTAAATATCTTGGGCAATAGGTAAGTAATGAAAACTTTATCCTAAAGTAATCTAGAATTGATTGTCATGTAAAATAAATTCATAACATAACAAGGTCTGGTTTATTCGTTATGGATAATTTCACAATCATTGCTTATTTCATCCTTGTCTATTGATTTGTTTATCCAAACTTCATCTTTTCCTTCTCCACATTTAATACTGTCTCGGTTGTAATCCGAATAAGTTGTGTTTGGGTCTGTACTATAAATCATGTCGTTTCCCTCATTACCATCTAGAATATCGCCACCGTAACCGCCGACAATAATGTCATCACCCTGGCCACCGAGTATGACATCTGGTCCACCTCCTCCTAAAATGGTATCATTTCCTTCACCGCCCATGATTTCATCTGCACCAAGCCCACCAGTAATATCATCATTTCCTGTACCAGCCATGATTTCATCGTTATTTCCGCCCCCCTGGATTATATCGTTCCCCGGTCCTCCAAAAATGAAATCCGATCCATTGTTACCTATTAGGTTGTCATTTCCAAAAAGTCCAATGATATAGTCAGTCCCCCCTAAACCATTTATTTTGTTGCGAAACTTATTTCCTATAATTACGTCTGCCTTATCAGTTCCATTGCACACTTTTTCTTCACCTTCACATTCAATTGTTTCGGCGGAGATCTGGTTGTATTTTGAATCGACAGCGATTAACATTAAGCAACTGAAAATTAAAAAGCCATATAGAAAAAGATTCACCTTAAACAATATTTTTGATCGGTTTAAGAACTTTGTGGAATCTCGTGCATCTATGGACAATTTCAGGGCCTTGTATCTTTACTTAAAACAATCAATGCTGCAAAGACATATAACGCGTACTAGTTGCTAATTTTCAAAATTGAAAACGTTTGGGAGATTATTGTCATCTCAATTATTTAGTGTAACCGTTCTAGGATGAAACGTTTTGATATGTTTTTGGATTGTCGGGATACGACTGAATTTTCCATCGGAACATAACCATGTGCCATTTCTTATTCCAAATCTATGATATATGTCGAGATCATACTTCATGTTGAATATGTAGTTATTCATTATATGTTTATAAAATAAACTCCCATTAAGCTTTACTTGTGTCACATGATTCGTCACAAGATGACTGCGATCGGGAGGGAAAAATATCTCGTCGAGATTTTTTAAAATTGATATG
>DATIFZ010000070.1:0-8010 GCA_035454925.1 Nitrososphaeraceae archaeon | reverse complement strand
ATGACTTAGATACAATTGAATTTCCATTGGACTACACAACAAGACCCGGTAACCTGAGTTTTACACCACTAGATTATTCCACTTCGTTGACATTGAGTGAGGTGTTAGAGAAAACCGAATCAGGCAAAAAATTTAGGCAGCTGCTGCTAGGGTCAATTTATCCTGTCTTAATGGATTCTGGGGGAAATTTGCTATCATTTCCCCCTGTCATAAATGCTGAAAATACAAGAATTAAGAGTGGTGTTAAAAATTTATTAGTAGAAGTAACTGGTCTTGACAAGACAACAGTAGACAAGGTTTTGGCCAACATAGCGGCAACACTTGCTGAGATTGGATTCAGCTTAGAAACTGTCTCCATTAATCAAGGCAGTAATACTATAACTTCTTTGAATTCAATGGAAAATACTAGGTTAGATAACATTAAGACAGATTACATAAATAAGAAGCTAGGACTGTCTCTTTCCAACGAGGATATGATACTATGTCTGCGAAAAAGCAGATTGGATGCTATAGTTACTGATAAAAGTAGCATTAATTGCATGATTCCAAATTATAGAATAGATATTTTTAATCCCATGGATATTGTGGAGGAAGTAGCGATTGGCTACGGTATCTATAACCTGGAACCTACTCTACCAGAATTTACACGTTATGGTAATAAGAGCAGACAAAATCAATATTTTGATAAAATCCGCCAGGCCTTGGCAGGCATGGGATTAATCGAAAATATTAATTTCATTTTGAGTAATAAAGAAATCCATCTCAGAAGGATGAAAATTGAAAAATCTCATTTCTTTACAGTTAACAACTCCAAAAGCGAAGAACATGATATTTTGAGAAGATCACTTCTGCCATCCTTGTTATTTTCGCTTTCAAAGAATATTCATGAGGAATATCCACAAAAACTATTCGAAATAGGACAAGTCTTTCTTCCAGAGCAGGAAAATTCTGAAAAGTGGAATTTGTGTTGCGTTACTGCTTTTAATGGAGTTACCTTTACTGAAATAAAAGGGATACTTCAGACACTAATGGAAATTTGTCTTGGCATCACATTTGAAACGAAGGCTGCAGAACATTCATCATTCATTAGCGGTAGAAGTGCAGACATATTCTATAGGGGGAAAAAAGTAGGGCAATTAGGAGAAGTTTCACCTTTACTAATAGATAGTTTTAAAATAAAAATGCCTATTGCTGCATTTGATCTTGATCTTACAGAATTACTTCAAACTTGAACAGAATGTTTATAATGAATTGACACAATCTTCATCCTACTTGGTCAATTGAGTAAGTTGACAAGTAGCCCCGGTAGAGAGTGCACTACGAGATGTACATTAGAGTGTACGGCTATCAATGACTAGTTGTGGGTCAGAAACGGGGTACATTTATCTTCCTAGTAACTGATTGATAACCAGAATTCTTGAGTGAATCCAATCAAATCTAATCTAAATTTTCAATTCATCAAAAAATTTCAAAACTAGAATTTTTGCATTATCCGATACCTCATATTTCTCTAAGATTCTCTTAGGATTTTTGAAAAATTCTATTCTAAACTCAGGATCCGAATGGGCCAAATGAACAATATCACTTAAGGCCCTCAAATCGTTAGCAGTATATTCCAAGTTATCTGAGTATATTATTTTCTGGTATTTCTAACTTTAGTAAAATTGATATTGATACCTAATTATTCAAATCTCCTATGGAGCTTGAGCCGATAATGCTCAGAAGCCAGATGAAATTGAAAGGTAAAGTATCGTCAAGATCAAAATCAGTGCGGGAGACCCTAAGTACCATTCTTCCAATTTCTCAAGATATTGGAATAACACGCCTTGCAGATATAACGGATATGGATGTTCTAGGGATACCGAATTATTCAGCAGTTTTACCTGGTACCGAGGATTATATCTGGGTTTATAGCGGAAAGGGTCCCACTAGGTTGGATGCAAAGGCAAGCGCATTGATGGAAAGTATTGAAAGATACAGTTCTCTGCCATCTAATAATCAAAAAAAGATGATTCAAGGATCTTTTAAAAACGTTTCAAAAATGTCAAATACACTTGATCCTATTAATGTGGTTGAACCAACGTTATTTGAATACGATGAAGAGATGATCATGGATTTCCTACCAGGTTACGATTTGATACAAAATGAGGGGATCCTAATTCCTGCTCCTCTCGCATTATTTAGGTACACTCCAGAACCCCCAGCAGTAAATCCATTTGCATATCATCATACTAATGGTCTTGCATCAGGGAACGTGTTAGAGGAAGCGATTTGTCATTCACTATGCGAAGTTATTGAAAGAGATGCCACGAGTCTTGCGGAATTAAATTCAAGTGCATTACCATATAGTATTCTAAGATCAATAACAAATTATCTGTCAGACAATGGAATACAAATAAATCCTGTGGATGGTAAAGAATTCGTAGATAATAATTTCAATTATCCCGATGTTGATATTTCAAATATTGATTTTAAGCCTGTCGGAGACCTGGAAAAAAAATTTAATGATGCAAACATACCACTTATAATTAAGGACATAACGTCACCAATTGGAGTACCAACATTTAACGCAAGTAGTATTGAATGGATTACTGAAGATTATGGATATCTTGCAGAAGGTCATGGAACGCATCCTGATGCAAGAATAGCTTTGTTGAGAGCAATCACCGAAGTTTCACAAACTCGTGCAGCGAATATTCAGGGAGCAAGAGATGACCTCCGAAAAATCTCATATGGCAACAGCAACAGTGATGAAAAAAAGACATGGCAATTCATGAAATCAAAAAATTCTGTTCAATTCTCAGAAATAAAATCTTATGTTTATGATGACATTTTAGACGATATTAAATTTATTCTTTCAAGGTTAACCTCAAATGGCTTGAACCAGGCAATAGTAGTTGATCTTACAAATCCTAAAATTATGATACCTGTTGTAAGAACAATAGTACCTGGGCTTGAAACATTCAAAATAACCAAAGCTGTCATTGGAAAAAGAGGTAGAGGATCGTACAAGATATGAATCAGCCAATAGTATTTCTCGGACCTACTCTAAGCAGAGATGTGGCAATTAAGATCTTGGATGCAGATTATCGAGATCCTGCAAAGAAAGGTGATTTTTTGAGATTAGCGCATGCAACTGATGAAAAAAAATCCATAGGCTTTATAGATGGAGTATTTTTGCATGATTATCCTCCATCGCCTATTGAAGTATATCATCTTGCTACAAGAAAAAACATTGAACTAATTGGTGCGTCCAGTCTGGGTGCATTAAGGGCAGTGGAATTAGAAAAATTTGGAATGAAAGGGATAGGCAAGATTTTTCAATTGTACAAGAATGGTATCTTAAATGCTGATGATGAAGTAGCAGTTACCTTTGTCCAGGACAAAAATATCCTTCAGTCGGAAGCCATGATCGATATCAGGTTTAATCTTTTTTTGGCGTATAAAAATGGAATTATCCGCAGAGAGTCCAAAATAATTCTTGCAAAGGTGGCAAAGAATATTTACTTTCCATACCGAAACTATGAAGATATCATAAAGCTGACCCAACAGCGGTTTCCATCAATTCATGACGAACTTGAAAAGTTTAGAGCTTATATTATGAAAAATAGAGACAGCCTAAAAGCTCGTGACGCCATAAAACTCTTGAATTATTTGAAAACTACGACGGAATGATAATGTAAAATAAGTTGGTTTACGGAAAATAAATAATGTTATTCTGCTGAGAGATCCCAGAAATTCGCATCTTTAAATTCTTCAATAGGTTTCCCTAATTTTTTCCATTCTTTAAATGATCTTGAGTATAGTCTAATTTTTTTAACTCCACCCATCCTCAATGCATAGTATGCAAGTCCTGACAGAGTCCCAACACTTCCACAGTATGTGATAACCTCGTCATCTGCTGAAATCCCTCTATTTTCCATAAATCTCTTGATTTCTTGAGGTTCCCTTAATATAGAATCAGCTGTTCCTAACATTGTATACGGTAAATTAGTAGCTCCTGGAATATGTTCGCTCAAAAAATTTAGGCGTTCTCTTGAATCTACTAAAATCTTATTTTGCTCACTTTTTGCTTTCTCTACCTCATCGTAGCTAGCAAATATTTCGTCATTTACTTTCAGCGAATGCTTTGCGGGTGCAAATACATTAACTTTTTTTTCTGTTTCAAATCCATAACTTTTCCAATTGCTAAAAGTTGTTTCGAGTAAGGATGTATTAGAATGCCCCACGTACTGAAATGTCCATGCAACTCTCGCAGCAAGGGCGCCAAAAGTATCATCATAAACTATAACAGGGGTCTTATCAGAAACTCCCAACTGTTCTAAAAGATGAACAATTCTTTCTGGAGAATCATTTTCAAGCACCTTTGCCAGCGGAAGAGACACTGCCGTTTTGATATGTTCTTTTCTGTATTCCTCCTCTTTCCTGACATCGACGACTCTTACTGAATTTTTCCTAATCAATGTTCTAAGAACATCCGAACTTGTTACAACATCATGTGTGTTGCTGAGCTCATGATCCCTTGATAAAATATTTCTAGTTTTTTTTTGCTTATTATTGTATTTCAAGCTGCGCATTCTCCTTTTGCTGTTTTTGCACTAAATTTCATATCGTTACCATAATCCATATAGGCTTCTGGATCCTCTTCGGCACTCGGTAATGAAATTGTCGACATCAAAACTGTTTTTATTTCCTCCAAATTCCTTATTTGACCTTTGACATTAACTGCACCATTAATCAATTTACCTATCCATACCGAAAGCGATTCGTTTTCATCTCGTTCTTTTCTGTATATTTCAATTATTTTTGTCAAGGTAGGTATGATTCGTTTAGCTGGCACGCGCATTACAGTTCTACCCAACAGTCCATCTTCCCCATCTCTGCCCCCAAACATCATTGTATATGTTGGAGTCATAGTTCCTCCTATTCTTGATGCTCCTCCATAAAATCCAATAGTCGCAATTTCATGCTGTCCACATGAATTTGGACATCCACTTATTTTGATGGTTGAATCCCTTAGATCATCCGCTGTATCTAATCCGAGTTCAATGAACTTCGATTGTATTTCTTTTGCGAGTCTGTGAGAATTGGTGATTGCTAGATTACATGAAGTAGTACCGGAACATCCAACGGCTGACGACATTGTTAGTGCCCCGGGATTCGCAAGTCCAATTTTGGCAAGATCGTTGTAAAATTCTGGCAAGTCTTTGGCTTTAATGAACCGGATTGCAAAATTTTGATTCGGAGTATTTCTTGCACAACCTTCACCAGAGTAATCACGAATAGTCTTTGCAAGCGACCGAAGTTGACTAGCCGTTATATCACCAGCGCCCAAAGTAATAAAGGCAACAAAGTAACCATTTTGTTTCTGCGAGACGACATTTGTATGAAGCCATCTTTTGTACGGGTCACTATTTACGTCTACTTTTTCATTAATTAGTGGTAATTTCTTACCATTGAGTAATTGCCTCATATTCTGCGGTTCCGTTTCCACTTTGTATCTACCTAGAGTTTCAAGTGAAACCGTCATCTCCACATTTGATCTTTCTTTAATAACCAATTTCTGGAATTTTTCCCAGCCCATTTCATTTACGAGGTATCTCATTCTATTTCTGGCCATATTTTCGCGATTCCCAAGTCTATCAAATAGCCTAATCACTGCCATACATGTAGATACTAGTCTGACTTCCGAAGTGAATTCTTCCAATTGATGTCCTATGAACGACGCTGCACCAAGACCTCCTCCCAAGTAAATCTTGAATCCATTATTTCCATCCTTTTTTGCGGGAATCAGACCGATATCTGCTATCCTGACCAAACCGTGTTTAGAGCAACATGCAAAGTTGATTTTGAATTTTCTCGGCAAATTCTGGCACACTGGATTTCTGAGAAAGAATCTAGCAATTGCTTTTGAATAAGGGGTCGAATCGAATTCTTCGTCCGGACAGACACCTGCAAAATGGCTACACATAACATTCCTGACTGTGTTTCCACAGGCTTCTCTTGTCGTGAGTCCCACTTCAACGAGACCGCGCATTACCTCGCTTACATCTTCAAGCTGTACCCAGTGAAGTTGAATGTTTTGACGAGTCGAAACATGAGCAGAACCTATCGAAAAAGCTTCTGACAGCGACGCAATCTTCTCTAATTGTTCCGGAGTCATTTCGCCGCTAGGCACCTTGATTCTGACCATGCTATAATTCTGCTGGAGTCGGGATCCATATGCTCCGTGTTGAAGTCGAAAACGGCGAAAATCATCTTCGCTTATCTTTCCATTTCTAAAAAGTTTCACATTTTGAACAAAAATCTCAGTTTCTTCCTCTTTTCCCCACTTGGGGTTGGATTTGGGAGAAACTTGCTTTTTATCAGGATAATTTAGAACTTCTCTTTTCAATACTATTTTAATTCCTTTTTCAAAACCATATATTTTTTATGGATATAACTATTTTTGGCATTTCAGACGCACTAAAACGGTAATTTACTCCGTTTTAGATATGCTCAACCAAACGACAAATTCAGCGTCCTAAGTAAACGCGCGATTGGAGAGAATGGATGGGGAGAGATTTGAACTCTCGACCACCTGTGTGTGAGACAGGTATCATAACCAGCCTAGACCACCCATCCCAAATTTTATTAGTATTTTCCCAATTAATATCTTCATAAATCTCATATGTAAACAAGTTAATTCATAATTTAAATTGTGTTTTCGCACAATAATTACGCCAGCACTTAGTACAACAACTTAGAATGATTAGGCTTATAGGAAGTATTCCTGTAAGTCATTCGTTACTATGGTGCCGGTTGGATTTGAAGCCTCGGTTCGAATTCCATTTTTAGGAGACTTCATGTTATGTATGTGGCACTAGCAGGAGATAATGTTTACGGTACCAATGTAGTATTCAAAACTGATTTTGAATTTTGACCCGGATTCAATAAGACAGATTATACTTGTGCTCTGATTTTTGTAATCCTAATCTGCTCACAATGCGTGAGAAATCATTTGTCAAGTACTTCTTTGATTTCTTTTTCATTGACTCCTTGGTATCTAGTAAAGTTTGCAAGTGTTACCGCTGTCTTACCTTTTCCAACTCCTTATGGACAAGGTTTAAGGAGTTCTATACCTAACTTGTGCAGGTCACGCATATATTTAACCCACTTTACAAGATCCTTCTTAAGATCTATGTTTGTATCTTCCTTGGAAGTATCGATTATTGTTTTCAGCTGACTAAATCCCAATATTATCTGTAATCGTATTCTTCTACAATCATCCCTTAATTTATCGCTATCTTTTAAATTTGCTATTTCCTTGCATAAGAGATACTGTGTATTATCAAGATCAGCTGCAAGTGAAGTTGCCACAGTTAGCTCTTTGAGTTTATTGGAAAAATCCCCTTTCACTTTAACGTTTCCAACAGATGCCTCAGCATTGATGACAAATTCATTAGCTGTCCTTTTAACCATTTGTTTACAATTATCTCTTTCTAGGACCTCTGCAAATTTGGAAAGTAAATTCATTGATTGTCTACATTGTCTATTATTTAATAAGTCTTTAAACTGTTACCCTCAAGGAAATTCTTAATTACTAAAAAATCATCATATGATGGGTTGACTCTGGATGGTAAAAAAAGCCTTAGTTATTTGTGTAAGTGATTACACTTACCTTCCGTCACTGGATTTCTGCAAAAACGATCGAAAAGGTGTGTGCAAAATTCTGCAAGAAATTGGGTTCGAAATTCCAGAAAATAACAAATTAATTGGCAATGTTAAATACGAGAAAATGAGAAGGGCAATATTAGATTTTTTTAGTGATGAAACTATCAAGCCACGGGACATTTTGTTATTCTACTTTTCTGGTCATGGTCTGCCAGAGGATTCTGGTCAATCCTATTTGGCATCATCTGAAACGGATCCCAAAAAACCATATTATTACGGATATTCCTTTGATGACCTCCCAAATGATTTAGAGAGGAGCAACTCTAGCAAAGTTGTAATTATATTGGATTGTTGCTA
>DATIFZ010000069.1:0-13607 GCA_035454925.1 Nitrososphaeraceae archaeon | reverse complement strand
ATACACGAAAGGGAAATGAAAATAAAGGCCATTGGAAATATCGACGCTCTCCCACAATCAATAAAGGATATTTTGTTTAAACTTGAAAAAGAGACAAATCATTACGATCTGACTTTTCTAAACATCGCTATAGCTTATGGTGGGCAGCAAGAATTAGTTGATGCGATTAGAAAAATTGCTCATGATGTAGAAAAAAGAGAACTAAAAATTTCAGAGATCACAGAGCAGTCAATTCATTCATATCTTTATACTTCACATCTACCGCAGCCAGAGCCTGACCTTATACTGAGAACTTCTGGTGAAAAGAGACTGAGCGGTTTTTTGTTATGGCAAAGTGCATACAGTGAACTAGTTTTTATGGACGTATTTTGGCCCGAATTCAGAAAAATTGATCTTATGAGGGCGATTAGAACATTTCAAAGACGACGTAGAAGATACGGAAAATAAGAAAATGTTGATATGCCTATCTTGCATGTATAAAACAAATGCCGCAGCATGGTGATTATGATCAAAAAAGTGCTAAATGGTTTTGCAGTAACTGGGTAGATAAGAAAGAATGGCTGGAAATTCATGGATATTCCCCACTTGCTACTAATTTTGACACAGATGAAGAAGTAATAGAGAGCGGTTAGCATCAATCGAGTAAGTAGTTATTTGAAATGATGACAGAAAAATCTGCTGGGTTTATCCTCATCACAGATGATTTTGAAACTGATGACTATTCTGTATTACTACTTCATTACACATCAGGTCACTGGGACTTTCCCAAGGGAAATATAGAAACTAATGAAAATGAATTACAGGCTGCTACAAGGGAGTTACAAGAAGAGACTGGTATTGAGACCTTTAGAGTGATACCAAACTTTAGATACGTACTTAATTATAAATACATTAGAAAGACTATGGTAATCTCAAAACGAGTGACTTTATTTCTTGCATCTACAGGTGTTAGAAAAGTAAAGATCTCTCATGAGCACATAGGTTATAGTTGGGTGAAAAAGAGCGATGCAACTACTCAATTGACGTACAAAAATGCCAAGAATGCATTAACACAGGCAATAAATTTCTTGGAAACACCATCATCGAATATCCAATAGCAATATGACTGACCGCTCTAGCTATTCGTGGAATTTTTGTCAAAACGATCCTTATCCTGTCGAAGATACAGGGTATTACAAAGTAAAGGAAAATCATTAGAATTTATAGAAAAGATGTGTTTTAAACCTTAAATCGAAAATTAAACTATCTGTATACCTTATGACGATGCTTTGGAATTTATGATATCTGATAGTGCCTTACATTTGTTTTTTGAATTTAGTACAGAGCGTCCTATTATCAAATAATCACTTCCACACAGCATGGCGCTTTTTGCGTTACCTCCCTGAGTACCTATGCCCGGTGAATAAATGGGGATACTGGAAATCGATGAAATGCGTTTCAAGGTTTTCAAATGTGTGGCACCCACTACAATTCCATCAACTTTGGTCGTTTTGGCATATTTCAAGAAGAGCTCAAATAGTGGAACGACGTTACTTACTTTAGATCTGCTTTGAATAGTATTCAAACCATATCCTTCATTTACACCTTCGTGGCTCATATAGACAAGGGATATTATACCCATCCCCATTTTGTGGGTAAATTGAACTAGTGATGCCAATTGTTTGTGTCCGATAATCGGATTTACTATGACTGAATCAAAGCCCATTGAATGCAAATGCAGTACTGTTACTTGATTTGTATTTCGTATATCATTTAATTTAATATCTGCTATTGAAAGCAAACCATGGGAATGGATAATTCTGTTGATGCTCTGGATGTCTTTTTTGGCAAATGGCAATATGAGATGAAAGTTAATTTTAATTGCGCATAAAAATGGGCAAAGATCTTTTACCAATTTTTCAATATACTTGAGATTGGAATGTTGCGAATCCAAATCTAAGGCAAGTATTATGAAGCTTTTATGATTACTAGAAGCACGAGCGATTCGATCTCTATATGATATTTTATTCATCAACCTTCACTAAGGGGTGCGAACCGGATAATTTTATTAGTTTGATATAGATGTAACCATGCTCGTCAATATTGTTTGTAAAAGTTGGATTGTCGGATTTCAGACTAGAGTATTTTATGAAACAATTAACTGGATTATCTGGAAGAGTTGCATAGTAAAAATACGAGACTCCATCAGATTCGGCCATATTCAATGCTGTGCCTACAGCATATTTGGAGTTCTTGGAGCTTTTAAAAACAAAAAGAGGAAGGGGTGATTCTTCATACATCATTTTGTAAGATGCAATCTTTACTAGGCTTTGGAAATTGGCTAATTTTATTGGCGCATAATTTGAATTCTTGACGCCTTTTGGTCTGCGCCAAAATATTTGCGGAAACTTTTCAACAGAAATTATCGGAGAATACATAACGGATGGATTTTGTATATTCGCAACTATTGACACATCTTCGTAGCCGCCGGTGTTTTTATATGCAAGATATTGGCCAGCACTTGAATGTTTGACGTAGTATATAACAGGAATATTGTTCAGAAAATCAATTTGGGTTGCCAATAAATTTTCTTTGCCAGACTTAAATGAAAACGTCAAAAGTGGAGTTCGTTCAAAAGCGCAGACAAGTCTACCAAAATCTTGAATCGTGGAAATCTCAATAAAGAAAGGGGATTTAATTTGCAATGCTCTACATTCTAAAACTACATTATTAAAATCATGCGAAAAGGCTTGTCTGGGGTAAAGTATTTCTCTTCCAAACTAATTTACTTGTCGACGATCGATTATTTGGTTAATCTCTGCCCCAGTACCTATGAGAACAACCTTAATCCCGAGATTGGCCTCCATATTCTCAATAAATTCCCTTGGCTTAGTAGGCAATTTAGAATAGTCCATTAAGCCGGCACATTCCGGAAATACTACGTCTAGTTTGGTAACGGCTAATTGCGTGGCACTGTTTAATCTTATAGATTTTTTGGCTAATTCCAAGTTAAAAGGTGACGCCCTTCTTTGTCGGCCAGTTACACTTCCGTATTCTACCCAACCTAATTTGGCGGCTTCATCAGGGCTAATTTCATTTTCCAAAGGCCCACCACCTACCCGGGTAACATATGCTTTAAAGACTAAAATAACATCGTCGACCTTCTTGGGTCCTATTCCTACGTCTGAACATATACCCGAAGCAGTAACATCTTTAGAAGTCACAAATGGATAATCGCCGTGGTACAAAGACAGGTATGTTCCTTGTGTTCCTTCTATGAGAACTGATTGATGCCTGTCTATGGATTCATTGACAATATCGGAAACATTGCCAAGATATTTCTTTAATTCATCCACATTTTTTGCGAGATTCAAGATCCTTAATGCACGATCCGAATTTGCCGGACCAGTGCCAGTCCCAGTAGTTCCAACAATATTCTTAAGGTGTGAATTATCCTTATCCCTTGTAATATGTGACTCATCAATTATCCCGCAATGATTATCGATTATTATTCTATTTTCAGCATTATACTTGCGAGACTCATCTATCAAGACTTGCGGTGTTATGAGGACTCCTGCTCCTATCAAAAGCTGTGTTTCGGGATTTAAAACTGCGCTTGGCAGCATGCGAACCTTGTAGGTCTGATTGTTGTGGACAAAAGTGTGACCGGCGTTTGCACCAACGCCTCCCCTTACCGCTATTTTTGGATTGTCCTTTATCGATAGATATGCGATTATCTTTCCCTTTCCTTCATCTCCGTAAAAGCCTCCAACTATTACTTTACAGGTCATTTCCAGTTCACATTAAATTACAAGTAAATATAAGGATAATCAAGTGATACTAAATTTCAATGAATAAACTGCTGTAACTGATAATGAAGATTTGACTCTATGTGCCGTGCATCGACATACAGGCACGGTTTATACCACAATGCTAAAAAACAATGCCACTAATTGACACAATTTTATATAGTTGATTTTGGTTAAAGATAATATTTAAAATGGATTATGAAAAGTTATGCAAAGAGATATTAGCGCTAGATCCAAAAATTCGTTTTGCCGGAGTGTGTGACGAGTCAGGAGAAATAAAATTTGGTGGTCAGCGTGATGGTCTAGATAATTTGTTAACTGCTGAAGAAACGAAGAGATCTAATTTGCAAGCACTAGCGAGATGGGGATTGCGCAATTCCTTGGCATCCAAAGTTGGCAAAGGAAGGTATGCCATGGCAGAGTATGAAAAAATCAAGCGAATTACCACTCCTCTGGATAACGATCATCTTCTTCTTGTTACAACAGAAGTGGATGCAGATCATCAGAGTGTAATAGCCAAGGTTCTAAAATTACTTCAATGATTATCTCAATCTTTGTTTTTTTGGCGCTTACTCATTAAGTCGACTGAAACTACAACTCACTTTACCCATCCATGTTCGTGCTCCCTATGATCATGCGATGCTCCTACGCCGGTGACTCCTCCCATGTAGTCGCCATATACAGCGACGACATCTTTCAAATCTGAGAGCTCTTTGAGAAATTCCAGTGTTAATTTATCGTTAAATGCATAATGGGTACCATTATCATGTATTGTCGGATTCATTCCAGTCTTGCTAATTATATAGGTTCGCATTTCTTCTGAATCAATATCGGGTTTGGTAAAGACTTCAATTAAATAAAATGGGTCTTTATCAGGGCTATTGCGACGTCTCATCAACAAGTCATGAATGAGTTTTGGGTGAATCTTAGGAAGATGAATTTCATACAGAGTATTCAGACCCTCAAAAACTCTCTTAACTTCACTCAATTCTGACAATTCCTATCAATAATAATATGTTATTATAAGTATATGAGTATTTTTGCATATCATTATTGTAATGCTTATTATCGTATGATTTACCAAAGTACGAGTGTGTCATCAATCACTACCGATTTATTAGAAATTGAGTGAAACCTGTGGAGGAATAAATAACACATTAAATAAGCTATATGTCTTTCTTATTTGATAATCAATTATGGCTGGCTTATCAAGTGACGGAGACATTGAAAACTTGATTTTTATTATAGCCAACCTTCCAGAATTTCTAAAAACTTCCGTTTGCAGAACCAAAACTAGGGAATTAATCGAAATGTCAGAATCTGAAAAAAAAGAGACTATGGTTAGGAGCTTGAATTCCCTAAATTTGGTAGATGATGGCAAGTTGATAGATTTAACGAAAACATGGATGAAAGTGATCTCGGAAATTGAACCTGACAAGCTCACGCAAATTTTGCATTGTTATCTAATGACATTAAGTAGTGTCAAGCTCTTTGACAAATTAGATCCAAAATTGATTTTGGATGTATTCTCTTCACTAGAAGACAATCAGAGGAATAAATTAATGGTCTGTTTAAAGGAAGCGCTATTTCTTAATCCCAACAGAGACCGGCTTTTAAAAAATATTCCAAGGGCTCTTGCCAAAGTAATACTCAATTAAGGCGTTCCAGGGTTTTCTGGATTTTTCTTTATTTCCTCCACTTTATCTAAACCAAAGAATCCTCTTTCATATTTTCTTAAGGCTTTCCTGTGTTCTGGTAATGACATGTCCAAATGCATTTCATTTATTACCATGACTCCGTATGTGGTCCATTCTTTCCAACAATCATTACATGATGGATATTTCAATGCTGATGAGTCTTCAATTTCTTTTTCTTCAAAATCCTTTCCGCATTTTAAGCATTTCATTAAAGCTCATGAAGCCTAACGTTATTTTATTGTTTTAATCTACTAGCGTGTAATTTCGCCAATTTCACTACTTTCTGTAGCCATGATATTTTCTAATGTGATCCCGCATTACCTCCATTCCTTCGAACTTTACATTACATTTTGTACATTCGTATATCTTGTTATCGTGAATAATTTGAAAATGTTGCATTAGTTTCTCTAATGACCTGAAATTTTTTCCACAATAATCGCAAGTATTTTTGTTAAAAAAACTAAACTTGTGAAATTTGAACACAATTCAATACCTATATTTTGGTATTTATATTATTATCAAATTCATCCTAATGGGAATTCCATTGATATTCGACTTTATCTATTGATGAAAATGTTATTATTTTCATTTCATATTTTGTAGTTCACAATGGGGTTGTCGAGTTTTGCATTTTATTCCAGAAGTACGAAAGAAGTTGCAAGGGACCTGCTAGGTAAGAAGCTTGTCAGAATATTTGAAGATGGTTCAGGAAAGCTAATCCGCTTATCTGGAATCATATCAGAAACAGAAGCATATGGTTCAATGGACGACCCCGCAAGCCATGCGTTTAAGGGTATGACAAATCGAAATTCGGTAATGTTTGGAGAAGTTGGTAAAGCCTATGTTTATTTTATTTATGGGATGCATCATTGTATGAATGTTACCGCACACTCTCCTAGTCATGATGCAGGAGCCGTGCTGATAAGAAAATTGATACCAACAGAGGGAATAAGTTCAATGATGCATCGATGTAATGTGCAGAATAAATTAAATCTAACAAACGGGCCTGGAAAATTAACAAAGGCTCTGGATATTAACAGATCTCATAATGGATTGAACTTATCTGATAGGCAATCGTTATTACACATTGAAGATGGCATAAAACCCGACAAGGTAGTCAGTACTACTAGAATCGGTATAAGTAAGGCTACAGAAAAAAATTGGCGATATCTTATCGTAGTCGACAGGTAAGCATAATAAATAAAATGAAATTTGGCCTTATATTAGGCCGTTACCAATATTTTGCTTTTATTTTCTCAATTACCCTTTCGTGTTCAGGGCCTCTTCTTCTAGCATATCTCTCCATTGCCCCTAATGGTACTCCGCCTAGTGTTCTAGCGAGTCCCGCAAAAAAGACATTCTTTATTGGATTGTCTCGGCCTACTTTATGCATAAATTTCTGAATACCGTATTTGAAATTATGTTGCCATGTCTTGTACATCACTCCCAATTTAGGAGGATCCATAGTATTTCCAATATCAAAGAAATCTGATTTTTCTAGCAATCCTATTGGTACAAATGTTAGTGGAGTAGTGGTGAACTTTGAATCTGGTTGTTCCATTTCCACAGAATGAATTAATTCAATTGTATCCCAGCTGTCTTCGACAGTTTCATCGTTATCCAATCCCATTATTAATGTAAATGCAGGTACCCAATAGTTTTCATTTAGTGTCTTTATTCCATTTTTTACGACCCAGTGCCATTCTGAAGGTTTGAATGGAGATAGCTTTCTATCTGCATATTTGCCTATCAATCGTATGCTGCCAGTTTCAAAACCGCATTGAATACCTATCATATTGTCCGATGACGCCTTAATTATTTTAGATATGTTCGGTATTAATCTCTCGTCAGCAATAGCTCCTGCAAGAGTTCCGTGGGTGGGATTAGTGTGTTCAATTCCGGTAGACATTATTCCTGAAAATAATTCTTCTAGGGCTTCGCGGTTTGGTTGCATGTTTTTGGTCGTTCGGGGATTCAAACCGTATACAAAAATATCATCGCTGTGAACCCATGCATTCTTCAATCCGCCATATTTCATGTTGATTTCAATTTCTTTTACGACTTTCTCCACCGGGTAGTATCTTAATGGTCTTAGAGTTACATCACAAAACTTGCAGCCGCGTCCGCAGCCTCTCATTACCTCAATCATTCCATGCATACTTGGGTTGATTATAGTTGGGATTTCATCAACGCTAGGTTCGTTCCAATAATGAATGAATCTGCCGTGGTAAGTGTTCCCACCTCTTTCAAATTCTTTAATCTCAACTTTGAAAGGATTCTTCTTAAATGGATTTGCTGTTTCCAGATCATTGTTTATCAAGGCGTCAAAAAACTTTGCACCTGCACCGTCAATTTCAGGGCCTATTCCTCCCAAATCGCCCTCAACGATTCCATATAATCCATATTCTGCTATTTTTGCAGGATCATAATTATACTGCCAGGTACCAGACGCGCCAGCAATGACTTTTGCTTTGCTGCCGTTTTTTTCTTTTGCCCTGTTAATTTTCATGTGTAGATCTTTGTTGTAAAATTCATCATATGATATCTGCTTCCGCCCATAAGTGAATGTCATAGTTACAGGCCCCATGCCCAGAGGATCCATTTCATATGTTCCCACAACCTCAGTTTCAGGACCAATGAATTTTTCCACAAAATCGGGATGTGCGACTACAACATCTTCCCTACTATATCCATCTCGAACCAGAGAAGCTTCTACTTTTCTAAGTCCATAGGGGGCGTAATCTGCAATACCATTGTGATGAGAAATAGGATTACAAATAAAATCAAACAATAATCTTGGTGTCACTTGGTTGCGGAGTATTTTGTACAAAAATGTATCATGTGCCCTGTTTGGATCAATAGCTGGTGCACAACCAAAAAATGATGCTAATGAGATACCTCTATATGGTGACATGAGCGTGCGATCTGCTGTAAGAACGACCTTTGGGTGTTTCAAGAGTCCTTATACATACCTCAAAAACGTAGATTTTAAGTTTTCCAAATTCAAGATATCCATTTAGAATCTCTTATTTTAATATTATTCTCAAAACATCATTGTCCTTCAAAACGTGATCCATCCCCACCTTTTGGGAACTAAATTTAACACTACTGCCCCAAACGTAGGCGTATTTGAAATCTCTAATAAAATTCCTGTGGATTTTTTGGCAAACATCTCTAATAGTGCAGTTTTGATTCATTATGAGAGGTTCATTATCAATGTTATCGCCTCTTGGTTTAAGGTAGACTCTAATAAACGCAAGTTTTTCATAAATCAATCTTTTCAGGTCTTCAATGTTTATTTTGAGATCAGCGGAGATAGGAATAAAGCTTTGAATCTTTTTTTCGATCTCCGAAACAAATTTACCATCTACAAGATCGATTTTATTCAACACAACAAGTGACGGTAGATAAATCCTGTTTCCAGAAACAACGTCAATCAACTGCTCTATTGTCAAGTTTGGTTCCTTGATCATTATGCGACCATTGCTTATCCCATGAATTCGTAGCACTTCCTTTACCAGGTCATCGGGGATGTTAGAAACTTGGTTATGGACAGAAAGCCCTCCGATATGTGCTTTTTCTATGTGCACTTGGGGAATTTTTTTGTTGATTCTAATACCTACTTCATGCAACTCCCTTTCCAGCATGTCTAATAATTCTGGTTGAAATACATCAAGAACCATCAGAACCAAATCTGCGTTTCTTGCTACAGAAAGAACTTTCTTTCCTAAGCCTCTTCCCTTTGACGCACCTTCTACGATACCTGGGAGATCGAGTATCTGAATCTTAGAACCGTTGTACTGCATCATTCCTGGCACAGCAGTTAGTGTTGTAAATTGATAGGAGCCTGTACGTGAATTTGCGTTTGTTAACGCATTGAGCAATGTAGACTTTCCAACACTGGGCAGTCCTACCAGAACTACTGAGGCATCGCCAGACTTTCTAACATTGAATCCCTCGTTTTCTTTTCCGGAAGAAACCGTCTTTCCATGCCTGTTTTCGTCTAATTCTCGTCTAAGTTTTGCTATTTTTGCTTTAAGAATTCCAATATGAAATTCTGTCGCCTTGTTTATTTGCGTCCTATGGATCTCTTCTTGGATAGCTTTGATTTTCTCAGGAATTCCCAGGGATAAAACCCCCTATGTTTATTTGCCCGTATTCGATAAATATCTGTTTAGATTTATTGCATGTATTAAGAATATCCAATAAGAATCTGTAATGCAAATCAAAATTTCACCAAAATGTCTGTAACGGACTTATGACTATGATTTTTTCTTCTGGAACGCTCATTATGTTTGAGGAGCTTTTTTCCTTCCATAGAAAAATATGACCGTGGCTATGACGAAGATTATCGCTGCAAGCAGGATATAATTAATGGGTGGCGCCAAAAGAATTCCAATTTCTGGAATTACCAGTTTGACTTTTCCAATGTAATTCTTACTGTCTACTGGGAAATCAATTCCTGGTATAGATACGGGACTGGCATCTCCTTGAGTTATAATTATCCTTTTGCCGTTCTCCGAGGTTATTTCGGTAATTCTGTGTACAATTATTCGGTCTTCCCCGGCCGGCTTGTTAAACACTATGATGTCCCCCACTTTAGTAGTGTTAAACATTTGTCCGTCACCAATGAATATTAAATCGTTTACATTGAGTGCCGGAGCCATCGTGTCATCGTATATCACGAAAAAGGGCTGAGGATTGTCAAATTCAGTTTCAAGATAATGGTAAATTGAAACAACTATTAAAACTCCCAAGACAAAAACTATTACATTCTTGATAACAGTTGGAAGGCGAGATCTTTCATCTAGCAAATTATGAAAAATTATTTATGTAGATAAGATAAATCTTTAGAATATAGGAATTTAAACTCTGCAAAAGCCCATCAGAGTAACAGCGGTGTGACGAGTGATTGCTAAAGGAATGAAATGAGGGCTCCACCTAGGCCGTCTGCTACTGATTCTATGCTAAACGGAACGATTTCTCAAGCCCCTATCCTTACGATGGAGAATATGATAGCAGGAATATTGGGCTCAGTAGATGGTAGGGTATTAATGAGACCGCAACCTTGATTGGTAGCAGATACTGACATCACTGTCTTTATGGTATCATTCGCTTTCAATGGCATAATAGCTTGTGATACGAGGACAACGGTATCATTTACTGCATTGACTGAATAGCGAGTGTTACTATTTGCTACATATTCACCATTTAGGCTAAGCCACAAATCAACATGACAAGTTGTACTACCTGAAGTCTTTCCCACCTGACCTGCTGCTACGATTAGGTATGACCCATCTTTATTGACAATTATATCAGCTGGATTTCTAGTGCTACTGTGTGTAATACCCCCATTGATGTAATCATTAGAGTTCATAGGAACATATACTGGCTTAGTAACATTTGGTTGGACTGATTGAGTATGCGATAATTGTGCGGCTGGTGTATATGCAGCCTCTTGCGCGAAGGCTAGCGGTGCAATTAGTATCCCCGACACAGCGGCTAATCCTAAAGCAAACACGCCTAAGGCAACTACTTTTTCGTTTCTTCCGAGTCTCGACATTCCCAAAGTTAAGAAGAACTTCTTTATAAGGTTATTCAAGATTAAATCTTTAGATTTATTAATTATTGGCAGCTCAGTCTAATGCCTTTTCATCATATAAGAGTCTTAGTTTAACTCTGAATCTTCACTGCTGCCACTTTGTATTTCACTTTTTTGATATTTAACACAATCGTCCACAGCAGAATTTGCTTGTAGATCTGCTTCGTAATTTTCAGCTCTCATGATGTGCTTGTACTCAACAAGATCAAATGACTTTTCGAGATTAGCTATTTCCATCGACATTGTTTTTAATTCACTGTTTCTTATCTTGTATTTCTTGGATCGTTGGTTGACCAATAATATACTGTCGGATTTGATTCTGATATTTTTAGTATGAAAAATGGCTATTTGCAATGCCCTTTTTAACGCTGAGTATTCTGCCTGATTGTTTGTCCTTATTCCAATGAATTCCCTATAGCTAAAAATCCTCTTTTTTTCCTTAACTGCTATTATCCCTATGCCAGATGGACCGGGGTTTCCTCTACTTGCTCCATCAATGTAAATCTCAAACAATAAAACACAATCTCGGTGTCTATAATATAACATTAACAATGATTATAATCGATTAAAAAAAGCACATTACTTAGATCCTTATTCTAATTTGATAGATGTAGACAGATTTTGACCTTTTTCAATTATATTAAAGTGCATTTTTATGATTCTTATAGGTGACAATGTGTGCCTAAGAGAAAAATTAAAGAAGATAAACCAAGGAAGAAAATGGGAAGAAAACAGATCTTAATACCGCCTGTAATTGTTGGTGTCGCAACACTATCAGGGTTTCTAATAATACAGTTCTTTCCTGCTCCCTCCCCCGTTCAGGTTTGCCTCAAATCACACAATGATACATTCAACGTTCACTCAAGGATCGATCTTGAAGTTGACGGACACAAGAAACTATTACCTGACACCCTTGGTCAAACTAAGGATGGCAAGGAATGTCTTAGAGTTATTCATACCGATAGCGTTGGCGATCAAATCCACATACAATTTGTCCGTCCTGTGAGACTTACATTGGGAGATCTTATGAAAATATATACAAACAACAGCACAAGTCTGCAAGTAGTAGATAACTCAACCGGCAAAGACATATATCAAAACATTACTCTGGCTGATTATAATATAGATTATTCATATTTTTCTGATAGCAAATTTGTCAAAATTAGTAATCTGACAAGTTCACCTCCACTGAGTAATACCTTCTTTGGAAAAATTTCAATGACCTCCAAATAGATATAAATAGACAGGATCATTTTTGATAAGGATTGGGTAAATCATCTGTAATCATAAAGGGCGATGGAACTGGTCCTGAACTTGTAAACGCGATGGTTCATGTTCTTGAAGAATGTAACTCAAAAATCAACTTAATTCCATGTGAAGCTGGATCTGAATGGTGGACTAAAAATGGTGGCAATTCTTATATTTCAGAAGAGGTGTGGAAACTTTTGGAAAATTCTGATGCATGCTTTAAGGGCCCAACCACAACTATACCAACTTCAAACGCTCCAAGAAGTGTAGCAGTTAGTATTAGACAAAAGTTCAACCTTTACGCAAATGTGCGCCCTATTAAAACATACAAGAATTCTGCACATCAATTAGATTTCATTTGTGTCAGAGAAGCAACTGAGGGACTTTATTCTGGTATAGAGTTTAAGATAGGTGATGATGCAGCGATAGCAGTAAGGAAAATAACACGGAAAAAATGTAAAGCCGTCGTAGGGCATGCATTTAAGTTGGCTGCCGAAAAAGAATTCAAGAAAATATATGTTATCACCAAAAGAAACATTTTGAAAGAAACCGATGGAATTTTTTGGAATGCCGTGCAAGACATACAATCAGAATTCAAAGGAATAGTAGTAGAGGAATATTATATAGATAATATGACTCAGCAATTGGTGAAAAATCCGGATCGGTTTAACAAGAGCATATTACTGAGTACAAATTTGTTTATGGACATTGTCTCTGAATGCGCATCCGGGCATGTAGGATCAATTGGTAATGTCTACTCTGGGAACTATGGTGATGACTACGCAATGTTTGAGCCCGCACACGGCAGTGCACCAAAATATGCAGGACAAGATAAAGTTAATCCTGTAGCCACTATCCTCTCAGGTGCCCTTATGACAAAATATTTAGGAGAAGGCGAAATATGCAATGCAATCTTCACTGCAACTGAAGAAACAATAAATGAAGGAAAATCTCTTACCTACGATTTAGGTGGTTCGTCATCTCTGAGTCAGATGGCAAATGAGATTGCAAATAAATCCAAAACCTATTTATCCTAATTGTAGTAACACAGAGAATAATGGTTTTGCTACCTTACTTACTCAATTCAAGAACCTGTAGTGTTTCATAGAATAGATCTTTTTTACCTATTTCTTTTACATTGATATTATTTTTTGACAAAAAACTATCCAATTTACGAGTATCGCCAATACTCGATACTATTATTAGGATTTTACCACCAATTTCCAATCTGTCAATTGCATCTTTTAGAAAGTCAATGGTAATTTCAACACC
>DATIFZ010000068.1:0-7207 GCA_035454925.1 Nitrososphaeraceae archaeon | reverse complement strand
CTGTGCAATTCCATGGCCCATAATTCCTGACCCTAAAACTGTGATTTTATTCAATTGTGGCAACGGTATTACTTCAAAAATTCATGATTTTTAATGTTTACGATTGTATTCATAATAGTAATTCAAAATCCTCGAAACTATTTTATTGATATTACTATATAATATAGAAACAACAGTTGTTACGATGCTTTGCGCTTTTGCTAAATCAAGATGATCCAAAAAAATGCAGCGCTTTGAAATTGATAAAATTTGGCGCCGTTTTACCCACTAAAACTATACAACATCGGACGCTTGTCTTAAATCCTTTCGCAAATGAGGTAATTTGTAGAGTTGATAAGACTTTGGTCGAATCCATATGCGTAATCGATTGTTCTTGGAACAGGGCACAAGGGGTATTGACAAATTACAAATATTTGAGAAAAGGAATTCCAAGAAGAATACCCGGACTCTTGGCTGGAAATCCAATTAACTATGCTAGGCTAGGCAGACTATCAAGCGTTGAATCACTGTCAGCTTCTTATTACATACTTGGAGAAAAGGAATATGCTCGATCACTACTTAATAAATTCAAATGGGGACATACATTTCTTGAATTAAATCATAATGCATTGGAAGATTACTCTGCCGCCGAGGACAGAAAAGAAATAGTTGACATTGAATTACAATATTTTGGAAATTATGTTGTAGAAAATGAGGTTAAATCTTAAGTTGTATTATCTTAGGTACTCTGATTTTCTGTCGATTGCATGCTATGGTTCCTTTCATTGGTATTAATCAAGTCATAGATATGTTTAGGTCTTTAAAATGTAAGAAAACTGGTCTGTTCTCTGTCTCTATCTCTACTCGACAAGAGCCATTCTATTATTCTGTCCAAATTATCGCTGATTATTGTAACCCTGATAGGCCCTAGCGGCGATTCTTCATAATCCTCAACCAACGAAATTATGTCTTCATATGCGGCTTGTTTGTTGAGTAGAAACCAGGTGAGATTTCCTTTCCTATTCCACTCTAGCAATTTTCTGAAAACACCCAGGGATGATTTCGATCTAACGCCAACTCTAATATGGTGTAGTGATAGAATCCCCGTGCAAGTGGCTTCGATATGTCCATCTGAAAGTATTGGTTTACATCCATTGGCAATATTTAACAGACACTTTTTTACCTTCTCTGGATCTTCGGAAGGATTTAGAATTGTTTCTACCTTGAGCTTAACATTCTCATTTTGAATATAGCCGCTATCATTTTCTGCCAATATCACGCACTACTTTCGAATTCCACTTTCTCGCATCCATTTTTGGACGGTATTGAAACTTTGTTCGCACAATTGTGATATTGTAATGTCATTGTTAGATATGGTCTCATCAGCCAATGCTATGGCATTGCTTATTCCCACTTCCATCTCAGTCTTATCCCGTTTATCAAATTCATCTATGTTGGAAGGAACGTCAGAGCGTTTTCTTTCCTTAACATGAGTGTACCTAGTGAAAGTTGATCCGTGGATAGCCAACAATTTGACATTACCTATGGTTTTAAGAACCTCTACTTCTGCCATGCTTCTAATTCCGTCAACTATTACTATGTTCAAATTGTTGTCCTCTTTTCTCATTAAATTGATTTTATTGGCAATCAAATGTGCAACTGCACCTGGCCCATTCTGCTTTCGAAGTTTTATCATTAAATTTGCAAGGTTGTCGCTTGTGGGCGTCAACCCTTGGCTCTCTGCAGCTTCTCTTATTACATCCCCCATAATCAAAAGTGGGACACCCATATGATGCAGATAATTTGCAACCGTAGTCTTACCAGCGCCTGGCATCCCGGTTAAAGCTACGATTAGAATATCCCTTGACATGAGAAACTAGCGACGTAATATTTCTCAACAACTAATGTATTAAGTTTAGCAAATTTTTTGCCGCGAGTTGTATATCTTCAGCTTTTATAGTTTTTCTTCCGGCATGGAGACTCAAATCTACTGCTTGGTTAGAAATTTTTGTGGCGACTTCTTCAATTATTCTTCTTAACTGGTCTGCAGCTTCTTCGCTAACTCTTTCTCCCCCGGATTTTTTTATGATCCTGTACATTCCAGCTAGACCTAGTTCTGGATTTTCCGTCATTTTTTATTAAATATTCATCCGCTACCTTAAAAAATTTTGTCAAAAAAATGCGAGTTGAAAATCAATTAAGTTACAAGATTCTTGAAATACTAACCAAAGCGCCTATTTTGAAAATAATTTTAACACAAGGCTCCCTCAGGCCACTGGCAGGTCAAAGTTCTCGTTTCTAACTAGGTTCCCTGTTATTACAAGATTTTGAATTCATAAGCCGTCCTATCTCGTATTCGTTTCATTATGAATGAAAAGTTGAAAAAGCCTATCTAGAAAAAGGGTAAAGTCAAGGGCTGATTAGAATCAAGACTACAAAAATTCAACTTGTGCACATTGGGTCATTTTTTGAGTAGGATGGATCAACTTATTCAACATGATGCTCATACACAAGTTTATCATAAAACCTAACTGACTTTACATTAACAAATTCAAGCATGCCATATCTTGAAAGCTCTCTCCCAAATCCGCTATGCTTGATTCCTCCAAAGGGAACTCTAGGATCAGAAGCAACCATATTGTTAACGGTAACAATTCCGCATTCCATTTCCATTGATAATTTTTGAGCCCTATCTAAGTCACGTGTCCAAATACTTCCACCAAGTCCAAATTCAGAATTGTTCGCTGCGCTTATGGCCTCAGCTTCGTCTTCTACTATCATTATTGGTGCAACAGGTCCAAAAGTTTCTTCCTTTGACACTCTCATTTTTGGACTTACATTTTTAATAACTGTGGGCTTGTAGAATGCTCCAATACTTCCAATCCTTTCTCCTCCTGTCAGTAGCTCGGCACCGTTACTTATTGCATCGTTTACCATTGAATCAATATTATCAAGACTCTTCATACTTGAAAGAGGCCCTATGTCAGTATTGTCAGACATTGGGTCACCCACTCTTAGTTTTTCGGTTTTCTCAACAAATGACTCAATGAATTCATTTGCGATTTTTTTTGAAACAATGAATCTTTTTGATGCAACACAACTTTGACCACAATTTAGAAATCTGCCTTTAATGGCTCCTTCCGCAGCTTTTTGAATATCCGCATCATCCAGAACAATAAATGGATCGCTTCCCCCAAGCTCCAGAACACATTTTTTTAACCGTGAAGTAGCGCGTTGAGCTACCTTAGCTCCGATTTCAATACTTCCAGTGAAAGTAACTCCATCTATGTTTGAATCTATCAACATTTCTGCAATTTGAGACTTGCCAATAACAGTATTAAATACTCCTTCCGATGCACCGCTTCCAAGGATTGTCTTTTCGATCTCAATTCCACATTGCATTGTTGCACTTGCTGGCTTCAAAACTATAGTATTTCCTGCCATTAGCGAAGGTGCCGCAAATCGCAGGGCCTGCCAATATGGAAAATTCCATGGCATAATACTTGCGATCACGCCGAGTGGCTGGAAAGTTATCATCGTCTTATTTGCGTCGCTGTTTAGTGATTCGTTGTTGAGGAGTATATCGCCATTATAAGAGTAAAATTCTACTGTCCACGCGCATTTTTCTATCTCGGACCGCGATTCCTTTATTGGTTTTCCCATCTCTTGAGACGCGATCTTGGCGAGACGCTCCTTATCTTTACGCAATTGTTCGGCCAATTGAAGCAATATTATTGATCTTTTTCGTACATCACGTCTCCATTCGCTGAATGCACTCTTTGATTTGTTGACTATATTGGTTACTTGCTCATTAGTCATGTTTTCGTACTCTGATATTACTTGTTCATTTGCCGGATTGATAGTTACAACAGTATTATCCATAATCTGCTAGTTAATTATTCAAAAGGGCAATTAATATCATATGGACCATTTTACTGCATTCCACACGAAATTCATTCAGAATTAACATAATTTCAGATATGAAGTATCTTATTCCGGTGTTATTATACAGAAAATACTTGACAAGGAAAGACACTGTACGTTACTAAATAAAAGATTATTCAATAGAATGAATTTGCATAGACTATTATCGTATAATGGACACTTCTAACGTTAAGCAAACTCCTTTGAAATTGAAAAATTATAAATTTCTACTACCCAGGATATTATTTTATGAATATTGGAATAATCGGAACAGGATTAATGGGTTCTGCAATAGCTGAAAGACTGATAGAAAGAGGATTTACTGTTTATGTTCATAACAGAACCAAACAAAGATCAGATGCGCTGGTAAGAAAGGGTTGCATTAGAATTGGAAATCCACTAGAATTAGGCAAGAAATGTAACTATGTAATTATCAGCGTTACCGACGGTAATGCAGTGAAAGAAATTTTGTTTCGCAATGAAGGGTTGATTCATTCTAATAACAAACAACTCTGTATCATTGATACCAGTACAGTATTACCTGAAGATTCCATATATTGTGCTAAGCTCATGAAAAGAAAAGGATATGCGATGATTCAGGCACCCATAATGGGTGGCCCTGACGCAACAAGGAAGGGAGCTGTAATATCAATTGTTTCTGGCGACAAGAAAATAATGGAAAAATGCAGAAAGATTCTGACAAATTTCAGCAAGAAAATATTTTATGCGGGTCACCATGACGGCTCCGCCAACTATCTAAAGCTTGGACTAAATCTTAACATAGCGTTAATTGCGATCTCATTGTCGGAATCAATAATATTCATAAAAAAATCAAAAACTGATCCAATAGTTTTTCTGGACATTCTAAATTCAAGTTATTTTAAGACAGGCCTCAGTGAGGTGAAAGGGCCAAAGATGATCAGGAATAATTTTGAGCCAAAGTTTTTTTTGAAAAACATGCTGAAGGATGTTCAACTGTTCAATGAATGCGCAAAAAGAAATAATGCCCGTCTTTCTTTTTCATCATTGGCTGAAGAATATTTTCGTATGGCCGCAAGTAGAGGTTACTCTGAATTGGATTATACTGCAATACTGAAACTATTTGGTGAATTTAACAACTTGAAAAGCTACCAATAATTAAATTACTTAACATCTTGAAAAATACTAGGAAATCGCATAAGGTGTAATAGTCAATACTCATGCGTTATTGATAATTCGTAAGACAATAGTTTCAGCCATCATCCATCCACCAATGTAGTCATCAATCCATCAATCCATCTTATGGAATCACTAGGTTTTTATTTTGCTTATAAGGAATTTTAAGGGAGGTTTTTAAATTAGGTAAGAGAAAAGTACTGAGTGAGTCTGATCTAAAAGAATTAGTAATGCCTCAACAAGGTGAGTTGCTAGGACGTGTGATAAAACTCGTAGGCGGAGATAACATAATTGTAAAATGTACTGACGGTAAAGTTAGAACATGTAGGATTAGAGGAAAGATAAAGAGACGTATGTGGATAAGGGAACACGATCTGGTTCTTATTGCACCTTGGGATTTTCAGCCTGACAAAGCAGACATTGTTTGGAGATACATTTCTGCTCACGCTGAAAAACTCCAAAAAGACGGTCACCTTGAAGGAATTTAGAAGAATAATTTTACTTGTATCTACTCCTTGGGATAATCTCCTATTATTTTACCTTCAAAATCAAGTAATATGATTTTTATCTGCAATTGAGATTTTGAATAATTAATTAAATGATGATGAACTTCTTGACATAACATATCGTAAAATAACGCCAATCCAAATTCATCAACTAACTCGCTAGCATGTCTTGCAGTATTTGCTAACATTATTTTGTTGATAAGCTCACTATCAGCTCCACATCTGATTGCCAGCTCCGCAAGGAAATTCATATCAACATGCGATCCTTTTACATGCGTTTGTTTTATTCCCATGGCCATTTTTGTTAATTTACCAATAAACCCTACCACATATGCCTTTTTTATTTTCTTCAATGCACATTGTTTGATGGCAAATCCAATAAAATCTCCAATTTGAATATACGCATGATCCGCAATTGAATTTCCGTAAATAGATCGAGCAAAATCTTCGCTCCTTCCGCCAGTCGTAAGTATAACAGAATCAGAACCCATTGCTCTTGAAACATCTATACTCTGGCGAATAGAAGCTGCAAACGATGCTGTGGAATATGGAATTACTATTCCAGTCGTTCCTAAAATTGATATACCGCCAATTATTCCTAATCTAGGATTATCAGTTTTCTTCGCAATTTCTTCCCCTTTGGGTACACTTATGATTACTGATATCCCGTGTCTGGGTTTTATTTCTCCGAAAACTTCGTCTATAGCCTGATTTATCATCTTTAGCGGGGTGGGATTGATTGCCGCCTTGCCTATTTCGAGTCCCAATCCTGGTTTTGTTACTCTTCCAACTCCTTTACCCCCATCAATAATTATCTCGTCTGGTGTATCCAACAATGATACTTTAGCACAAATTTCAGCCCCATTAGTAACGTCTGGATCATCGCCACCGTCCTTGATAACAGCAGCAGTAACAGAATTGTCATTATCATACTTACTCCACGATATATTTACCGTCATCTGTTTCCCCTTCGGAAGTGAAACACTCACATTTGATAGTTTTTTTCCGTTTATTAACATTGAAAGTGCAGCTTTAGTTGTAGCTGCCGCACAGGTGCCTGTCGTAAATCCTGTTCTTAGCAACCTTTTTTTACCAACCGGTACATTACTTTTTTTAGTATCATCAGCGCTTTGGGACATATATATTCACTTTTTAAATGATTATTTTTCCTCCATCAATAATAATAGTATTTCCAGTTGAAAAGGAAAAATTATCCCCCGCAATAGAAACTATGCTCTTTGCAACTTCCTCTGGTCGACCCAATCGCTTCAGTGTATTCTCTCTTTTTGCTTTGAGTAGTTCACTTCTTGAAAGGGATCTACGCATAGCTTCCGTATAGATGTCTCCGAGAGCAACCGAAAAAGATCTAATATTATACTGACCATATTCTAAAGCTATATGTTTTGACAGCGTAATTGATCCTGCTTTTGCTATGGAGTAGGGTGAACCATATGTATGTCCAGAGATGGCAGGGGTAGAAGCAATATTGATTATGACTCCTTTTCTTTTTTTCATCATTAGTTTCAATATTTCCTTTGTTACTCGAAAGGTACCGATTAAATCAACTTGTAAAATATTCATTAATTCCATTTCGGAAATGCCATGTATTTTCTTAAACCAAATTTTCTTTTCAAATGGAAAGC
>DATIFZ010000067.1:0-69517 GCA_035454925.1 Nitrososphaeraceae archaeon | reverse complement strand
CTTCTAGGAGACCAAGAATGTAATGTCTTGAAAAGCCCCTTGGAATAGCACTGCCTACTCTGGCAAGCCATTTAGATAACATATCACTAGTAATATCACTAGCGATATATTTAGTCTTTTGCACTTAAAGTTCTGGTAAGTAATCGGGAGGTAAACGGTCAATGGTAACTTTTGGGTGTTGACATGAGGTTTGTCTATGGTTTCTGTAAGATTCTTGATGTCGAAATAATTTACCGCAATTATCACAAATAATGACGTGATTAGAGGCTTTACTTTCTGTCATATTATGATAAATAATAAACGGATATAAGAAAATAATAAATTAATTTTGCACGAAATGTATTTGTCATCAGACCATTACCTTTGGTGATAAGATTGGTGCCTTTTTCTTTCATCATGGCACCAATCAATTTATTGTACCTTAATTCCAATATTTTTCCAAAAAATAGGAATATTTAAAATGATCACTCATCATCTCTTCCAAAAATACCTTTAACAACAAAGTTTATTGAACTAGATTACATTATATTGTACAAGGGTGAGTGGCCCTCGTTCCTGCACAATACAGTACTGCCTTGAGGAGGCATCTCCAGTATCCGTGCGGGAGTGATACGCTCATCTAATTATAGTAAGGTAAGCATAAGGAAGTATGTATTACTGAGCTTTTAACATCCTTTTCTTTTCTAACCGATAGTATCTTTTTATTCATACCAATCGTAAGAATGTCGTCTCCTTTCCAACCTAAATCTAAAATCATGTCCCAGGTATTGTTATGCGATAACTATTGCTTACCTTACCGAGTTTGACTTTAGGTTCAAATGACACGTGATACTACAGTATCATCAAAAAACTCAGAATTCACAATTTTGGTATGTTTGAAATTTAGAAATCAGATATCTGAATAATATCTTGACTCTTTGTGTTTATATGCTTATATAGTAAGAAATTTTAATGTTAGTATTTGTCAGAAAATGGCGACATTCCGAGTGGTAAGAAAAAAACAACTAAAAAAGGAATAGTGATAACTATTCTAATTGTGGTTGCAGTAGTTGCTGCAAGTTTTCTCGTGTATCTAATACCATGATCCAGAACATCTATTCAATCAATGTTTATTCAATCGATACTTGTTTCAAGGATCAAAAAAGTAGAAAATTAATTAAAAGCTGTTCTTTTTAGAATTTTGCATAATACTATCGAACAATCCTTGCTTACCTGTTCTCTCTTGCAAAAGTCTTGTACCTTCTTCGAACAGTCTTTGGGATTGCAGGTTGTCGCCACCGAGTTGATTCCTGAGCATCGAAAGAATATCTTCTTGTGGTACATTTTCTTGTCTGGTTGTAAATTGTTTCCTTTCATCATCTGAAAACATGTCAGATAGTCCTTGTGGCAAAGATGAAAGTAACCCAGATGCTTGATTAGGTTCAGCGTTTTGAAGAAAGAATTTAGATACCAAGGATAATCCCATTCTGGCTAGTTCTGGAGGGATGCCCATTTTCTGAGAAAACATTCCTATCATATCTTCCATACTACAAGCATCAACATTCAACCTAATAAACATGACGTACTTTTACTATATAGTCTAAGCGTGAATGAAAATTTGGAAAATATTCAAGGTATCGTTTCTCATGATAGTATGTGAAATATGAAAAGGCAGGGCGAATGCAAATAATTGGAAACCATATAACTGCATTATGTTCTATGAAATTGTGACGCGCAAATGATTAGGGCTGTGTAACTGGTGTAATTTGCTTTTTAAGTGCTGTTGATTCTATATTTGGTAACTTGGCCTTATATATATTTGGACAGTTCGTAAGGGAGTATAATCAACATTATGGCGAATTAGTGTTAATAACTAATTTGAAAAGAGATCGCACAAACCTCTCGGTACATAACTTGGACAGTTAGGATATTCCTCATTAAACTGAGGACTTGATTGATCGCCGTATGGTCCGACTGCCTCAAGGCTCTCTTGCTGCGTAGGTCGTGGTCCTAGAACTATATTAAAATCTTTGAATTGATTTTCTCTGATTACTGTTAAGGTAATTGTATCGCCAACGTTCTTCTCTCTTTCTAAATATGTGAGAATGTCATCAATCTTGCGTACCTCTTTACCATCTATCTTTACAATGATATCTCCAAAGGAATCTGTGATTTCGCCTTGCTGGTTATATGATACACTTCCTTTCTGAAAACCCACACCCGATGCGGGACTACCAGGAGTAATATCTGTAATCAAAAATCCCTTTGCATCTTTTAGCCCAAATATTTGTGCCAGCTGTGGAGTAATGTCTACCCCAGTAACTCCAAGATACGAATGTTGATACTCACCTGTAGTAATTATAGATTGTACGACCTTTTTAATAGTACTTGAGGGTATTGCAAATCCTATTCCCGCGTTTGATCCTGTATTAGAGTAAATGGCAGAATTAATTCCAATTACTTCGTTTTGCATATTTAATAGTGGACCTCCAGAGTTTCCAGGATTTATTGCTGCGTCAGTCTGAATTACATCGGGTATATTGAAATTTGATACTTCTGAGCCTGCAAGTTGAGGGCTTTCACCTTCAGAAGAAGGAAGCAGCCTACCAACAGCGCTTATTACACCTACCGTTAAAGAACCCGATAATCCAAATGGATTTCCTATCGCGATTGCTGCGTCGCCGACAAGTGGTAAAGAATTACTTAGAGTTAATGGGTGTACATCGCTCGCCTTTGGATTTATCAACTTCAGAACAGCTAGGTCACTAAACGGATCATTCCCTACCAATGTTGCTTGATATGCATTTCCATTCAGGAATGTCACGATAAATTCACTTTCACCCCTATTAAAGGCTACAACATGGTTATTTGTAACAATATTTCCCGCCGAATCATAAACAAACCCTGAACCTAGCCCCTCTTGACTGTTTGTTCGGGGATCTAAAATAGTAACCTGAACCACAGACTTAGACGCTGCTGAAAACAGATTTGGTAAGGTCATATTAGAACCAGATGAGGCTTGATCTGCTGCAGGAGTATCAATAACTTGGCCCAAAACTTGAATTTGATACATTTGGGAATTTCCTAAGACTACCACATATGAAATATAAATGAAAGAAAACATAAGCATACATTTTCGCATCATTTCATGTTTAGTCATTAACCACAACTATTTTAAGGTTAATATGGAATCCTTGAAATTCATCTAATCTCACATCAAGTTACAAATCTCTAAAATAATAGGTGTGAGACTATAATGATGAAATTCCAGGCATCTCATAAATTGACGAGTGAATGGTTAAGCGACATATTCCACTTCAAATGCAATCTTTACTATTAAAGGGTAAAAAAAATTTCTCTGGTTACTTTTATCAATCAGCTAACCAGTTAAAGTTAAGTTGACCTGAGGAACGACGGTTCTGGCCAGAAGCGTGGCTTCATACTGAGGATATTGTTTATACCCCCAAGCTTTTGCACCAAGAAAGCCATTTTCATTGAACACATTATTTGGAAATGTTCGAATATGAAGATTATAATCTCGTACACCATCATTGTATGCTGTCCTGCTAACAGAAATTCTATTTTCGGTACCAGCCAATTCGTCCATTAATCTTGTTACCGTACTGTCCGATTTTAGCTCAGGATATGCCTCATAAGTTGCAATGATCTTGCTCAGAGTAGCTTCAAGTTGATTGCTTAGGTTAACGCGTTGGGCCGTATCTGGTGTTTTCATCCACTGTGATCTAAGCTCAGTAATATCCTCTAATGTTTGACGTTCAAACTGCATATAGCCCTTGACTGACGATACCAAATTGGGTATTAGGTCATATCTCCTTTGTAGTTGGGTGTCTACATCTGCAGCTCTTTTCTTTACAGATTCATCTTTTGCCTGTACGCCATTATATCCTGATATATACATAGAATAGAGACTTGCAAGTACTATAATCACTAGTGCTACAATTCCGATACCAACTTTTAGTCCAGTTCTCAAATCATTTCACTATTACTTTCTTTCAATTCATAGGACCTTATTAAACTCTGCATTGTCTCATTTGCCAAATCAAAAAGCGTGATTGTTATCTCCCTGCGCCACCTCCTCCGGAACTGCCGCCTCCGCCACCCCAACCTCTACCGATGTAACCTCCTGCTGAACCTCCGCCACTTGACCAACCTAGTCCGCCTCCCAGAATTCCTCCCAGACCAAATCCGCTGCCGCCTAATCCACCTCTGCCTCGTCCTCCTAGACCAAAGCCCCTTCCTCTGCGTTTTCTACCTAAATAGATTGACAGACCAATAAAGCAAATAACCATTATGAATGGTATCAAGACCTGCCAAGTGTCTGCCTCTGAGCTAGGTTCATATTCTCGATATATCTGATCCTCGCTATTATATCCAATCTTCTCTCCAAGTGCTATCACTGTAGTTAGGAATGCTTTATCAAGAACTTCGAGATCTCGTGTTGCTTCATAATCTTGTCTTGCTGGAACAAGATAAGAGTCTAAGATTGCGCCTGCAGTCCCATCGGTAATATTTCCCTCCAGTCCTCTACCAACCTCTATTCTCATTGACCCTCCAGCCGCATCACGTTCAGAGGAAAATAGGATCAGAACACCGTTATCCTTCCCTTTTTTCCCGATCCCTTTCAATCCATCTAAAGTAACTTCATTAAACAAATAATTTGCAAGAGTGTCCCTATCATTGATTTCTACTCCGTCTTTTTTTATTCCGTGACCAACAAAACTTGGAATAGTGTATATTACTATTTCTGCGGAGGTTTGCTTGTCCAAATTACGAAGATATCCATCGATCAACGATCTGTATTTGTTATTTATTAAATTCGCGTTGTCGTACAGATACTGTGGTCTAGTGGTACCGTCAGATAGAGAAGAAAAGGAAGTCTGATGTAAGAAACTGGAGATGAAAATGAGGGTGAAAGTGAAAAATATAGATAACTTGACGGAGTTGGAATTATTCACTTCAAATATTTGTACAACCTTATTTACAAAGATTTTGTTTGTGTCCATTGCTCATTAATATCTGCGATTATTTGATCCCTAGTAGTTTGTGATCTCCTAAAAGGATAAGATGACAATCATCAATTGATCATTAGACAAATCGACAAACAGGTTGCCTAATATAAGGTATAGATTATTCCATTTTCAAGATAATTAGTTGGGACCGGTTACAATAATGAAGTTTGGAGGTAGCACCCTAGGAGAGGATGGTGCGTGCATCGACAAAATAATCGAGAGAATAAACGAAAAGATAAAAAAGCGAAGTAAAGTGGTTGCCGTTTTTTCTGCACCCCTAATTAGATACAGAGACAAACTAAGCTCAATGACGGATATAGCAATTCACATTGGAAAGAATTATGCACAATCCAATCCAATTGAAATTGATGTACTACGCGATGTGTATGAAAACATTGCATCAAGTAACCTTACTGAGGAGTATCACAAAAAATTTTCTGATGAAATCAATAAGTTTCACAAAGAAGTAATTGTATCTCTCAAACAAGCGGCAGAAAATCGCAGATTTGTTGATGTTACTAGATCAAGAACTCTCGCATATAGCGGCGAGATACCTATGTCATATTTAATGGACTATGTTTTAAAAAGTAAGAACATTAGGTCGGCTCATGTAGAATTAGAACGATGGCCAATAATAACGGATGATAATTTTGAAGCTGCTAATTTTTTGATAGATGAATCTAGGGCAAGATCTGAGCATTTCTATCAATTAATTGAAAAAAATAATGTAGTAACTATAGGGGGTTTCATAGGTAAAACTATCGACGGATTAGAAACAACTTATGAGAGAGGAGGTTCTGATAGATCCGCTGCTGATGTTGCCATATTGTTGAACGAAAATTACAAGGCAGAATTGGATTTTGAAAAAGACAATGCTGTATTGAGTGCAGATCCAAAAATAGTAAAAAAGGAGTTAGACAATATCAAATTTTTGTCTTATAATGAGGCAAGATTGGCTGGCATGTTTGGTATGAAGATTCTCGATCCTCTGGCAATTAAGGAAATCGACAATAACAATATGGATATACCAATTGTAATCACTAATATGAATAATCCATCTAACACAACAACAATATCAAAAACCTCCGCCGATCAAGCAGGTAACCTTGTTAAGATTGTTACTGGTAAGAGAAACTGTGCCATAGTTCGTATGGAAAGTATTGCAGCATCACACCTATTGGCATCACTTGAAAGTGATAAGCAATATCATGACTTTCTTAAATTATCTCCCTATAAGAAAGAAGGAATTGAAATCACTCGAATCTTATTTCTTGATGGAGACTACGTTCGTCGTAACGAACATCATTTTAGGGCATACTATTCTAAGACCGAAATAGTATATGATAGAGGTGTTGTTACTTTAATTGGAGATAATATGTGGAAAAAGCCCAAAATTGCCTCTACTACAAGCAGCACGGTTGGAGAACATGGAATTAATATATTGAATTTGGACGCCCAAGAGGAAACTTCTCGTATACTGATTATTGTAGACGATACTAAGGTCGCAGATGCAATCAGGGCAATTCATGATAAGAGAAACAGAATTGATAGAGATGAATTTTAATGAATGATAAAAATAAGATTTGGATGGATGGTAAATTTGTTAGTTGGAATAATGCAAAAATACATGTTCTAACTCATGCATTGCACTATGGAACGTCCGTATTCGAAGGAATCCGTTGTTACCACACAAAGAAAGGTCCTGCAATTTTTCGACTAGAAGAACATCTCAAGAGACTAACGAATAGTTGCAAAATGTATCATATGAATTTGGAATTTTCGGAGAAAGAGATTAGAGAGGCTATTATCCAAACTATAAAAATAAATGGTGTAAAGGATTGTTATATACGACCCATTTGTTACTATGGATATGGAAAGATGGGAGTAAATCCCTTACCCAATAAAGTATCAACATCCGTCGCTATATGGGACTGGGAAGATCATATAAAAACAAAAAACAACGCAGGAATAAGAGTTATCGTTTCATCGTGGATCAGAATAGATTCCAGAAGTTTACCTATTCATGCGAAGGCCGCGGCAAATTATGCAAATTCGGCATTAGCACGGATAGAAGCAATAAAATCAGGAGCAGATGAGGCGATAATGTTGAATATGAGGGGTATGGTTGTAGAAGGAACTGCCGAAAATATTTTTATGGTAAAAAATAAAATCCTGGTAACACCACCATTAACATCAGGTGCATTGGACGGGATTACAAGATCCAGCGTACTGGAAATTGCAGAAGATTTGGGCATTGACTTCCAAATCAGCGACATATCTCGTGATGAATTGTATAACGCAGATGAGGTCTTCCTAACTGGAACAGCAGCTGGAATTAAATCAATAGGTGAAATTGACAATATTAAAATTGCTGATGGAAAAACTGGGAAAATAGCAACGCGGCTGCAGGATGTTTACAATCAAATAGTCCACGGCAAGAATGAAAAATTTGAGAAATGGTTAACGTATATCAATTAACAAATTGAAGAATTATTTCAACATGCATCTAATCTTCACAAATAAAAAAATAAAATAACAGAAATCCCTTAAAGGGGAGATTCATTTAATATTAATGCCAACAGTGCTGATCTTAAATCCTTGCCATAAGATGCTTGCTTAAAATAAATTGCATTTGATCTACTGTCTATATCCTGCGATATTTCATCTATTCTAGGCAAGGGATGCATAATAGAGATATCAGATTTAAACCGCTTCAGGATGTTACTATCTATTGTATACGTGCCTTTAACTTTTTCATATTCCTGTGGGTCTGAAAATCTTTCCTTTTGTATCCTAGTCACGTATAATATGTCTGAATTTTGAAAAACTGTGTCGTTTAATTCTGTTAATTCTATAATTTTCATTTTATCTTTTAAACCATAAATGGACTCTTGTCGAATTTGTAATGTTGGCGGTGAAACTAAAATGATTTCTACATCATAATTAGAAAGTCCGTATAATAAGGAGTAAATTGTTCTGCCATATTTCAAGTCTCCCAATATACAAATTTTTAATCCATCAATTTTCTTTTTTTCCTTTGTTATTGTATATAAATCCAGCATAGCTTGTGTTGGATGCTCTTCACTTCCGCTACCACCATTAATGATAGGATGATCAGAAATTTCTGCTGCAAATTTGCTCGATCCATCAAGTTGATGACGCAGAATCATGATATCTGAATAAAGATCCATAACCCTCACAGTGTCTTGCAAACTCTCTCCCTTTTCTATTGAAGATGATTTCAGGTCAGATATTCCAATGGAGCTACCGCCTATCGATGCCATTGCAGCCTCAAAACTCATTCTGGTTCTGGTACTTGGTTCATAAAACAGATATCCCATTATCCTGGCTTTTCCTAATTCGTCCTTTTCTTTGGGATTAAGCTTCTTCATCTTATCCGTTTTTTCAAATAAATATTCAAGATCCTCTCTTTTAAAATCCTTAATTGAAACAACATCTCGATTGAAGAATCTATTAGTCTTCATTGATGACCACCATCATATTATGTTATAACGCTTTTACAAAAAGATTCTCATCTATTTTCGATTAATTGATTATTTTTCTCTATAGCATATATTAGAGATTTTTAATAAAGTCTGCAGTTTGAATAAGATTGGATTATTTTCATTATTTCTTTTTTTGATGTTGACATTTGGATTTATGACACAAAAGGATATTGGGTACGCATTTGGTCAAAACATGGATCCAACAACAAAAAATGATACTGATGCTACTAGACCCATGAACAATACTGTGGTGCTAGGTACTAAATCCAAATTTCAATCACCTGTTCTATCAGATCTAAAAAACTACTCCGTTAAGACTGTAACTTACACTCCAAAATTTCTTTGTGGTAATGTATCCTCTAATGAAGGGCCCGTAAGACCAGGTCATTATGATACTGACATAAGCATACTTAACAAGCAAGATTATCCGATTAAAATATTTTGGAATGTCATACCTAATGATGCAAATTCTTCAAATTCAATCATCAAGATCCTTAAACCTGAAAGCTCTACAGGTATCACATGCAAAGACATTCTTCCATTAGTTACCATTAGTAAGAACTTGTTAGAGGGATTTATATTATTGTCTTTACCTATTAGCGATGGCATGATTAGTGCGTTCCCCGATCCAAATAATCCTCAAGTGTCAATTTTAAGATCTGTTAATGAACAGCAATCAAATCTGATTGACGTGCAAGTTTTTTATACCGCAAACGCATTGCCCCAACTTCCCAGTGAAATGCTTTTCAGTAAAATTGATTTTAGAATAGTAAATGATTCTAGCGGAAAAATACCTAAGGAATTATTAGGGCAAGTATTGGAAGTTTCATTAGCTTCCAATACTAATCAAATTTACGATCAATTATCTCGCATAAATTCTCTATTAAAGGAAACATATAGTTTATCTGACTCTGAAATCAACGCTACTAGTATCAAAATAGAGGATTCTAGTATAGACGCTCTTTTTCCCACTGATGATCACGCTATATCATCTTCGCGTCTCAGTCCCAACATATACCTTAAGTAAAATTTGAACAAATGATTCAGTTGTAATTCTACAATAAATTATACAAATAGATGTAAAGTCAATTCACATATAGAATTTTACGAAACGAATCATATCTTTAGCGCCCTAGTTAACATTATTAATTCAGGTCCAGTAGTTAAACTTCCTACTATTGCTGATTTGAAATTAGCGATGATACCCGATGACAGAAACGGTGAACCACCATTAATGGTTGCTGGTTCTGCTTCGACCTGAAGTATTTCTGCTATGCTCTTGATTTCCCGATCATTGGCATTTGGATAAACAATAGCTCCAGCGTTTGTAGTCACAACCATTGATCCAACCTGAACATACCCACCTATGGACATTGTTTGAATAGGAACGCCCAAAACATCTCTAATACTTTGATGCACTTCACTATTGAATAAACTTGAAACTATTGCTCCTTTATCGTTGGCTAGAATTAAGTTTCCGATTGCGGTAAACTTACTTTGTAGTCGTTCTACATTCAATCCTGTCTGCTTAAGGATACGAATCTCTTCATCTGAAGCTGTCGATGGTAATAACATTCCATTGTTATTCATGACGGTCATGGGGCCAATCAATCTGGTCCCAGCAATAGAAACATGTATTATTTTTTTAACATTTAGATATTCCTGAAGTTTTTTAGTTTTAGTATCTGCAAACCCAAAGGGAAGTAGAAGTGTGTTATCATTTGCTCGTAAGAATAGACCCACATTTGGACTTCTGTAGACATCATACTTGTGGATCAAGAGGTGGTTATCCTCTCCACTATGTGAACATCATAAGACAATATTTTTCTTATGGACGACTAAAATAAGAAACTATCTATTTTGGTTCTTCATTTAAAAATCAAGGCAATGAATCAGATACTACCATGACTATTTGTTTTGACTATTTGTTTTGACTATTTGTTTTAAGTCCCCATACCACGGAACTGTTCTAGTAGAAAAAATTGAATGAGATTTAACCTGACATACAAGAGCTAAATCCACATTCAATGCACATATTGCAGCCTTCAGTTATTATCAGCCTTGCATTACATGACGGACACGTTTCGTGCTCCTGATAGTCATTAGGCAGTGCATTCATGTTCATTTTCAGCTTGGATTGAGATACATTTACTGTGGTTTCAGTTGCCTCTATTTCTTCTGTATCTCTAAACACTTTTTCAACCTGGCTCATCACATAATCTTGCTTAATGTTACTATGAATATGGTCAACCACATGAGAGCTTGGCTTTACAATGAATTTTTTCTCTTTGTCATTTCCAGTTATATGTAGCACCTGTTCATGCCTAGAGCCATCTCTGTAGACCGTAACGCCCTTCAATCCCATTTCATGAGACAATAGATAGGCAGCCTTGATATCTTCGACCGTGACATCAGACGGCATGTTAATAGTTTTTGCTATTGCGTTGCTAATCCATTTTTGCCAAATTGCTTGTGCCATAAGATGATCCGTCCAATGCACATCAATGGCTGTTACAAATATTTTCTGTAGCCTTTCTGGGATTTCTGCCAATCCTCTCACAGAACCATAGTTATTTGCAATTTTCGTTAAAATTTCATCATTATACAAGCCATTTTCTTTAAGCATATTTTCAAATATTCTATTTGTGTAAAAGAATCTTCCTACGGTGACCCGTTTTTCGAAAACTAGTGCAAAAACTGGTTCGACTCCGTTCGAAGTGTCAGCTATCATAGACAATGTTCCGGTAGGTGCGATTGTAGTAGTCCATGAGTTTCTGATTCCATATTTACCAATCTTCTCAACTAATGAATCCCAGTCATAAGAATGGTATCGTTTTGGAATTTCATAGTATCCAGCCACTGGTATCATTTTTCCTTCAACATAATCAGTCTGGTTGAATAATGGAAATGCGCCTCTTGCTTTTGCAATCGCAACGCTTTCTTCCATGCTATAATAAGAAAGTGCTTCAGCTACTCTGTTCATAAACTCGTAACCTTCTTTCGAATTGTATGGTATCTCTAAAGTAAATAGGAGATCAGCAATACCCATTATTCCTAGTCCGATTCTCCTTGTTAACTGTGTATTATGTTCGATTTCTTCAACCGGATATTTGTTCATGTCTATTACATTATCCAAAAATCGGGTCGAAAGACGTATTGCTTGCTCGTAACGTTGCCAATCAAATTCATACTTTCCATCTATATTACGCTTCACAAAGTTTGCTAAATTGATGGATCCTAAATTGCATGACTCATATGGGTATAATGATTGCTCCCCACAGGGATTTGTTGCTCTAAGTGGTCCTTCCTTTACGTTGATACACGGATTATATTTATTGATATTATCAAAGAATATAACGCCTGGCTCTGCACTTTTCCATGCACTAAAAGTAATTAAATCCAAGAGCTGATGTGAGTCAATTTGCTTGACGGGTTCATTGGTAGTAGGATTCTTCAGTGTGTATCGATGATTATTTTCATTAATTATCGATTCCCAGAAATCACTCCAAATTCCAACGCTTACGTTAAAGTTCTCGAATATGCCTGGCTTAGTTTTGGCGGTCACGAACTTTTCAATATCCGGATGCCATGATTCCATGATTCCCATGTTTGCTCCCCTTCTTTTTCCGCCCTGTTTTACTACATCAGTAATTGTGTCTATGATTCTCATGAACGAGATCGGTCCCGAAGCAACACCAGAGGTTGATGCTACGATATCACCTTCGGGACGAAGTTTTGAGTAATTAATTCCAACTCCTCCTCCAGATTTGAAAATCATTGCTGCGTCAGTGGAAGATTTCATAATCTCCGTCATGTCGTCTTTCATATCCAATACAAAACATGCTGACAGCTGGCCAAGTTTTGCTCCAGCATTCATAAGAGTTGGAGTGTTTGGTAAAAAGTCCTTTGTAACCATCAGATTATTATATTCAATAATTCTATCAGAGTACTTCGACAGGCGCCCCTCGGCAATAAGTCGCAAAAGGTCCTTAAAGCTAACTTTCATACGTCCACTTTTTGCCAAGTTAATGTAATGCCTAATCATTGATTCAAAATGAAATCGGTTAAGATAGTGATTGCCAATTTTTAGTTTCATGTGAAAATCATCAATTTTTTTGTAATATTCTTCAGCTTCAGTAATATTTTGAACTACTACTTCACTATTTGAATACAATTCTGCATCATGCAGTATATCGGGGATTGTTACGAGAATTGCGACCCGTTCAAAAAGCAATTTAGGATCTTCTATTATATCATTATTGTTATCTCTTAACAAGTAGCGTGAAGCTAGCACTCGTAGAGAATTAATGTCAAATGACTTATCAACTTCGTCCAAATCCTTCTTATTTAGAATTTTCTTCTTTTCATCTCTAACCTTGCGGCGTTCATGTCTGTATAGAATATATGCCTTTGCAGTTTCTGATAGTCCTTCTTCAATCAAGATTGATTCAACCATATCCTGGACATCTTCTACACTCGGAATTCGGTTGGTATCTAAAATAGAAAATTGTTGATCCATTTTTTGGACAACTTTTTCTGATAATCTTTCAGCAAGCTTGTAATCTGTTTTACCTGCTGCCATTAACGCTTTGTAGATGGCATTAGAAATCTTTGAATTATTAAAATCAACTAGTCCTTTGTCCCTCTTCCTAATTTGCGCGATAGCTTTTTTATTTGCGTGCGAAGAATCATCAATTTCGGTAATTTCCTTTGCCATAACGTTCTATACAGCTAGAGCCTAGCTTAAAAATATTATTTAATTAAAAATAACACAATGAAGGTTTAAACTTATTGATTCGGCATTATTATATTGGAAAAATTGGTAGATCCGCAGCTTTTACAAACTTCGGACGACATAGAAATCTTGGTGCCGCACGAGCTACAAATTTTGTTCCTGTATATTGGCCTGAAGAAATTGAAACCGCAAGATTTGTTAACGGACTCTATGAATTCGTTATCCTCCAGATCACTAGTGTCAACATTGATAGAAACGCCACCATTCAGTAATCCGTCAATTGAGTTAGTTGATTCTATTATAGGACCGCTATTTGCAAGTAAATCTCGCCCGTTTACAAGAAGACCTTGTGAATAAGACTTTATCATCATTTTATCACCAGCTTGTCGATACATGTTCCCATATTTTTCAGAGTCTAAAGAAGCTAGTCTATTACTGCTGTCATCTGTGATCATAGCAATTCTTATGGAATCATCTCCAAATTGTTTCCCTTGATCTGAAGCAACATCAACAGCAGTATGTAATACCTTTTGAATTATTTCTTCTCCGTCAAATTCATGTCCTAGTATATTGTAAACCGACTCCCTAACTCCAGTCAGGTTAATTACCAGATTCATCCTGCTTAACTGCATCATTTGGGTAATGTTGGCCACTACAGGAAGCATTTCTCTTCGAATCATTTCCAGTATGGAGTTCTTTCTTGCCAACAGAGCTGAAATAGCTGGCTTTATCATCAGTGCTAATCTGGCTCTGAAATAGGTTTCATCTTTATTTGACTGATAGGCTAGTCTTGGCAGATTTATTGCTAAGGACTGCAAGCTTACAATAGAACTAGCTTTCTCGTCAGCCGCATTTTTTACAATCCCCATATGGCTTCTGAAGTTCTTGGATGCGGACAGAATTCCACCATTTTTGACTATGCTAGCTATTAGATTCGAATTTGTACCTAGAGACTCATGATCCTTACCAACAAGAGATAACGCAATAGTTGGAATAGGCGTGTGGTCTAAATATTTCATGTAGGCCACCAAAATAGATCTGGTTATCGAGCTTTCATCAAGATAGATAGGAAAAGTAACTACTGGAAAACCTGAAGATGAAAATGACCTTGAAATGGATGATGATATAAATGCCCTAGAAAATGCAGCCTCTATTGATTCACTACTCTCCTGAATCCTCTTCGAAATGCTAGAAACAAAATTATCAAGTATTATCTCCCTTGAAGTTTCTCTGCTTAAGACCGAAATCAATACCGGTAGAACCTCTGTAATGTCATCAAGTGTCCGAATTGGCTTTAATCTTGAAACATTCAAGTATTTTCCTTTAAAGTCTAGACCATTTTCAATGATATTGCGAGTATCAATAAATACGGTGTCAGGCACCAAGTTCCAAAGCCCGGTGTTTGAAATATTTAGTTCGCCGGCAAGATGCATATCAGTTATATCCTTAGGTAACGTGTTGAATAGCAGATTTTCGGAAAAAACTGCAAGAGATGTTTCTGATAAAATTCCTTCCACACCATTTTTGCTATATAAAGGATTGTTAAACATTTCAGAGATATCGGAGCCCGGAAGACCTAGTCTAGCTAGTTTTGATCTGAATTCCTCATAACCATGCTCAATTAATATCGAATTGACAGTCTCTCTAATGAGAGAGGAAGTAAGATAGACCGTTTGGAATTTGTAAACTTTGTTTTCCACTTCTTCAGTTATCTTATGCGCCTGTTCAAGAGGCATGTTGGCTTCCCGGACCAATGATTGAGTTATTCTATTAGAATTAAATTCTTCGATTGAATGTCTAGAAGTTCGCACGTACATTTTGCCGCTTTCAATAATGGATCTCTCTTCAATTTGTCTTGCCAGACTCAGGACAAGTTTTCCGAGATTGGTAATCGTGTACCTCCTTTCCGCCTTATTTAATGCGACAAGTGACTGCCTCAAGAGCTTCCTTAAATGGTAAGCAAATTTACCTGATTCCTTTTTAGATTTGAAACCAGCTAACGATTTTAATTCAGAATAAGTTAAAGGTCCTTTTGAATTTAAGATTCGCAAAATATCGATTCTGTTAGGACTCGCCATAACAGAGAAAATCATTCTAACTCTTTTTGCTGCTTGTAAAATGCCACTAGGCTTAGTTTCAGATTGAGTTATTAGATCATGGCTCGCCTCTATCTCCATCTCACCCGATATTATCTTGAGATAATTTAAAATTGGGTCGTAAATAGTTATTGACTAACAGTACAAAACAATTAACCCACTAAACAATATACCAACTTATGTTAGAAAATCAAAATTATATCATAACTTCATTTTCCTCTAATAGGGATTCTAATTCATTTCTCTTTTTCACCACATTAATTGTAGCAGGTATGTCAGGTAGCTTTTGTCTAGTCTCTTCTTCAACACTCTCTTCAACTTCTCCTAGAATTTTTAGTGCCTCCTCGTCTACAGGCATAGATATTTTGAGCTCGGGATTAACATTGTAATTCAAAATTTCAGATGAAGCTTTTGTAACATCGTTTAACACCTCATGTGCAGTGGGGATTACCATTGAAATATCTCTCTCGATATCTTTTATCAAATCTATAGTTGGATTTATCGTATCCATGATAATTGCAAATTCACCTATTATTGCAGAGCGGAGAGCTACAACTTCAAGGGACATTGCCATATTTTTTGTAGTGTGTTGGATTCTATGTATGTTTACAAGCTCATTGGCTAATGCCTTGGCGCGAACATTGTTACCCCCTTTAATGTTTTGTACAATTTGTTTTCTAAAGTGAGTATCCATAATATCAAATTTCTTTGAGAGCTTGTTTAATTTTGTAATCTGATTACTAATAACTTGAGCAGCACTTGACAGATCGTTCTGAAGCTGTGTACTATGCTGCATCAACAAAAATATTGTTTTGCATGAATGTAAGAATAATTGTCAGTGTCTGTCAACAAAGAAGTAACATAAAGCTAATCAAAGTGATTTCTAGTACATATCGAAACCTTCTTCAGGATAAGGAAAATAGGGGACTCAAAAAAAATGCAGTTAGTCTGCTTGTTTTTCTAATGTAAGTCCATGTTTGGCATCATATCCTTTTACTATGACCTTTGAGCCTATCGGTAAATCAGAAGGTATTTTAATTCCTGGCAGAAAGCCTGAAGCTGAAAATGGAGCATCCTTCAGCTTGAAGACTACCCAGGCGTACGAGTTGACATCCTCAAAACCTTCGGGCGCTACTGACTGAATTGTATGAGTCACTACTGTGCCAATACCCGGAAATTCAACAAATTCAAAATCACTTTTGGAGCACCCACTGCAGTAATACATTGTCTCAAGCATAACTTTACCACAATTCCTGCATTTACTGGCGAGAATTTTTCCGTTCTTTGCAGTCTCAATGAATCGCTCATGTGTACTGGAATTCTTATCCACTCTGTTGCACCAAAATTAAACTTTTTGAAAGATATGAACTGCTGCACTTGCTCCAGTAGCACCAAAGTTATGCGTCAAGGCTATCTCAGCATTATCTACAGTTCTTTCTCCAGCTCCTCCGGTGAATTGTTCGAAAACTTCGACAACTTGTCCAACGCCAGTCGCGCCAATTGGGTGACCTTTGGATTTTAGTCCCCCTGACGGATTAATTGGGATCTCACCGTTACGTTTGGTAATTCCTTCCTTTGCAGCATTGCCACCCATACCCTTTTTAAAAAATCCCAAGTCCTCTATATCAATAATTTCTGCAATGGTAAAGCAATCATGAACCTCTGCAAAATCAATGTCTTTAGGAGTCACTCCTGCCATCTTATATGCTTGGTTTGCAGCAATTAGCGTACTTGGTATTGTCGTGATATCCTCCCTCGATTGTACTGCAGCAGGCGAACCACCTCTTCCTGAACCAATTACTTTTACATAATTGTTACCATTCTTCTTTGCAAAGTCTTCACTGCACAAGATGACAGCGGAAGCACCATCAGAAAATGGACAGCAATCATAAACCTTTAGGGGTGATGCTACAACTGGCGAGTTCAAAACATCCTCTACTGTGATTCTTTTTCTAATGTGTGCCTTTGGATTTAGGAATCCATTTTCGTGATTTTTAATTGCAACATGTGCCAAGTCCTCTTCTGTCGCTTTGTATTTCGTTAGGTAAGCTCTGGCGATAGACGCAAACAAGCCGGGGAAGGAAGCACCATTTCCCCCTTCATAAAAAAAGTCTGAACAATATGAAAAGAGTGTGGTACTAAGAGCAGTTCCAGTATGAGTTACCTTTTCCACACCAACGGCTAGTACACAATCGTAAAAGCCGGCAGCGACGTTTGCGTAGGCCTCTCTAAACATCACAGACCCTGAACCGCAAGCAGATTCAATTGTTAGCCCTGGGATGTGAGGAATTCCAAGGTTGCTCATCAATACGGGCGCCATATGTACTTGTTTATCCGCAACTCCAAATACATTTGAGATATAACCTGCCTGGATATCTTTTGGTGTAATTCCAGCTGATTCAATCGCGTTTTTTGCCGCATCTAGTCCCAACTCAATAACGCTTTGACTTAGTTTACCATATTTCGTACTGCCAGCCCCAAGAACGCATACACTATTTACCATTTATATAAAAAATATTACTTTAAGAATATAAAAATGTTCGAGAAAACCAAAGATCCAGAAGGTATATCCAAAAACAAAATGAGCAACATAGTTCTACAATCCGCATCTATTGGTATTTTTGAAGACCTAAAATCTAAATTATAATGACTCCAAAGTATTTTGAATTGCCAGGAGAATTTCAATTAGGGCCCGGAGAGTATCAAGTTGTAATTTGCGAAAAACCCCTTGCAGCAAAGAGAATATCTGAAGTCCTAGGATCTAAAAAATTGGCAAAGAGAGAACCTGCGCCTGGAGTAGTTATTTTTGACGTTATTTCAGATGACAATCAACGCTATATCGTTTGCTCTGCACTAGGGCATTTATATGGCATATTTCCAGTAGAAAAAAATCGAAAAAAATATCCAATATACGATGTTAAATGGTCTCCTCGATATTCAAGAATTGTAAGAGAGAAGAACAGGATTTCTCAAACCTTGCAAATCATATCAAATATTTCACAAGGCGCTTCTGGATTTATTCATGCCTGTGACTATGATCTTGAGGGAGAACTAATTGGGTATAATATTCTTCAATTTGCTTGTGACAATAAATATGAAGTTTCAAAAAGGGCCAAATTTTCATCCCTTACTGATTCTGAATTAACCAAATCATTCAGGAATTTACAACTTACCAATATAAGAAATGCTAATGCAGGAAAAGCTAGGCATTTAGTCGATTTTATTTTTGGAATAAATTTGTCTAGGGCACTTGCTAGTAGCCTCAACGTTACCAATCATGATAATACGTATTATAACTTGACTATTGGAAGAGTCCAAGGGCCAACCCTGAGATTTGTAGTAGATAGAGAGATAAAAATTAGTGGGCATGTGCCAGATCCTATTTGGTACATTTCAGGAAAATTTGAGAAAGATGGTACTTTCTTCAAAGCTAATTTGATTTCTGTAATTCACAATTCATCTGACACAGATAAAATTCTCTCTGCGTGCAAAAGGCAGAGTGGTATTATTGACAATATTGTAAAAGTGGACAAAATCATTAGTCCCCCAATGCCATTTAATGTTAGTAATCTACAAAAGGAAGCTTATCGAGTTTTCAGGATGTCTCCAGCCACGACTCTTTCGATAGCAGAATCGCTTTACTTAGCTGCGCTAATTTCATACCCACGCACTTCAAGTCAAAAACTTCCGCCTTCGATAGGATACAAACAGATACTAGAGCGTTTAAAAATGAATTATTTGAAGTCGAATGAAAATATTGTAGATGACATATTGAAAAGAGAATATTTGACTCCATATCAGGGTAAGGAAGAAGACTCTGCCCATCCAGCTATTTATCCTACTGGTGTAAAACAAAAGAAACTTAACGCCCTCCAACAAAAAATTTTAGATCTCATTATTAAGAGATTCTTATCAACATTTGGAAACAATGCTATAACAAAATACAGCGAAGTGACGATAAATGTAAAGGGAAATTATTTTCTAGCTAAGGCTAATGGCATCTTGAACAAGGGTTGGATTCCTCTTTATGAACCTTATTTTAGTATCAATGAATCGAATTTGCCTGAACTTAAGATAAGTGAGCCTATAATAGTTAGTGAAATCAAAGCGTCAGAAGATTATACGAAACCTTCTGCCAGATATAACCAGGCCAGCCTTTTGGATAAAATGGAATCCGAAGGAGTTGGAACAAAATCTACACGGGCTGCAATAATAAATTTATTAATAAAACGAAAATACATCTTTGAAGACGAGAACGGTTTAGAACCGACGGAATTGGGGTTTACGATACTTAATACAATGAAAAAATTTGTTTCTGACATTATTTCAACTAAATTGACCAGCACCCTCGAGTCCAGTATCAAGAAAATACAGGAAGGAGATCTTGAAATTGGTGATGTACGTGATTACCTGGAAAAGGCATTATCGAATCCCATAAATGAGTTTAAATTGAATGAATCTACGATTGGAAATGAAATACAGAATGTACTGACCAGTTTTGAAAATAAGATGTCAGTTGGAAAATGCCCGAAATGTCAAAAAGGTGAAATGATCCTTATCAGGTCGTCTAAAACCAAAAAACGATTCTTAGCGTGTTCTCAATATAGAGTAACTGGTTGTAATGCAATGGCTGCGGTCCCCCAAAAGGGTCCGATTAAAAAAGATAGTACTTGCCATTGTGGATGGCCGATCTTGCGTATTATGTTTGCAAGAAAAAAGTTGCGGACAACTTGCGTGAATAGAATTTGTTCAAAAAACAGGTATAATATTGCTCATCATTATGACTCGGAATCAAATGCTTTAATATAATTTTTGTAGACATCCGTTCTTCTATTCCTTAAGAGTGGAAGTGTTCTCCTTACGGTATCTATTCTAGAACTATCTATATCCAAAATTTCCATCCCTTCTCTATTTCCCATGTCAACGAGGGTCGCACCAAATGGTTCTATCACCATACTATGACCGCAATAAATATTGCCAAGTTGATTTGGTGCTATCACATAAACGCCATTTTCTATCGCTCTTGATTTTAGCGTAATTTCCCAGTGTTCCTGTTTCATAAATCCAGCTACCCAAGCAGACGGGGATACAAGAATGTTAGCGCCATTTACAGTGAGTATTCTGGAAATTTCTGGAAATCTCATATCATAGCATATTTGCAAACCAAGATTGCCTACAGATGTTCGTGTCGGTTTCTCAATAATATTTCCGGCTAATAGCTTCCTAGATTCTTTGAATCCTAACGCATCGTAAAGATGAATCTTTCTATAAACGGATAGTATTTTTCCCCGCTCGTTGATGATTACAGCTGTATCAAAAACCTTTTGATTCTGTTTATTGGTATTGATAATTTCATATATTGTCGCTACCACATTGATCTTATTTTGTTTGGCGGAATTTGAGAGTGCTGATATGAAGTCACCATTTATTTTTTCGGCAATCTCATGTAATGTTTCTGGCTTTTGTTCAACTGGAGAATAAGCCATCTGAAACTCGGGAAAGCAAATTAATTGGGCGTTGTTCTGTGTAGCTCTACTTATTAATTTTAAAGAATAAGATAAATTTTTATTCTTATCAATTGACGATTTCATTTGAACTAATGCAGCTCTAAATTTTTTCTTCACCCAGTTCACCTGTAGAATATTATAGACCTCTTTCTAACGCAAATCTTGAAAGCAAAAAACATTCAATCTCTCTCAGCAGAATATGCTTGTTTCTTATGTGAATAACCTCTTTCTTCGAGAAAAACCCAATTCTTACCACATATAACACAAGTAATACGATTTTCATTTTTCGTTAATTCCAGCTCATAATGGCTACATCTAATTTGATATTCTTTTTTCATGGAATCCATTTCCCTCAATGTGTTTATGTGTCTCACAGAGTTTTCCGTCATGTAATGAAATACCTAACTTGGTTACTTTTATCTTTCTTTTCATCGCTCTGCCTCTCAGATCATTGCAAATCTAGTTCAAAACCAATTGATACAATAAAAGTGGAGTAAATTTGATAAGCGCCAATATCAGATTATAGAATATGAAAAGGTGTCCAATATGCGGTTGTACACAGCACAAATTATTTGGTTGTGGAAGACATTGGCTAAATCACAAAAAAAATAGTGATGGACGTTGTCAAGAGAAGTAATTTTTATATTATTTTATTTCATACAATGCAATAGATAATTTCAATGCCATAGTATCGTCTGTTTTTTCTGCGAGAGGCAATATGTATTTCTGCGTTTCTTCCTTATATCGTAGTGCCTTTTCCTTCTTCCTGTCATTTTTCAAAAATCGAGCGTTGTCTAAACGATCGGCAAGTTTTATAAATCGGGGCATTTTTGGACCTTTTGAAATATTATCAAAATAATTGACAAGTAATTTTTCTCTGTTTTCTTCATTTGTTTTCGGCTCAGTCAAGCTCCTGATAGTGTCGTAAACACTTTCTCCAAAATTCAATTTCAATTCTTCAACAATTTCATTGACGTCCTTACCTTTATCAATGGCATCGTGTAGAATAGCTGCACAAATTGTATCTACGTCTCGCACTTTTAGTTCGTCAGACAATATTAGTGCCACCTTCATGGCGTGATTGATGTAGGGCTCGTGACTTTCATTTCTGAAAAGTCCCGAATACACATTAGCAGCGAAACCAAAAGCTTTGGTAATCTTCACAACGTCATTAAGGTCTTCTCCAAATGGTTGAATTAACTTGGTAAAAGCTATTTTTGTAAAATTATTCAAATTCCATTGCATACTTGTTCACTTACTTAGTCAATTAATTATTTTTAAATAGTTCCTCAAATACTAATGCGTAAACATATTCAATCATATTCTTCTCTCAATAATACGATTGACAAGATGACCGATATTGAAATAAATGAAACGGAGTGGTACTTTAGAGATTTCATGTTTCGAAATTATAATGGGGGAATATTGCAATTTGATATGGAACATATCGCGGACAACATGGTTAAAACTTATCTCAGGTATAGAAATGCAGAATCAGGGCATATTGCTTCAAACTTAAAAGTAGTAATGGAAAATCTAATATCATGTAAATTCCTAGAACGGAGAGATAAATTCGTAAAAATAAGAGATGGTATTTCGCGCCTGCAATGTGGTAAATGCTATTACACTTGTTATCTCGGAAATTTGGAAGAAAGGCTCTGTTTAAGGTGTAAGAGTAATGAATTGCGTACGTTCCCTAAAAAAAGTTGATTTATACTAACCCTGGTCGGTTGTTTGAAATCATAACAAGGAAATTAAAATGATATTAGCGTCTGTAAACCCTGAACGTGTTATTGAAACTCATATATAGAACTTTAAGAAACATTCCTAGTTGAAAAAATGTCTGCGTTAACTATAAGAAAGTTTTATGAAGAAATACTCCAATTTGTAGGAAAAAAAGTTTCTATAGAGACCTCCTATGACAAGAACTATAGTGGAACATTAAGTGCTATCGATGAAAGATTAGACACTGTTCTTGAAAATGTAGAAGGTCAAGGAATATTGAGAATTGTCATAAATGGATCGTTTGTCAAAGAAATAAAGCTCTTGGAAAAACCATTTGATCTTAAGGGTCTTGCAGATCGTCTGTCAAGAGTATTTCCAGGGCTAGTAAAAATCAGGGAAGATGTGAAAGCGATAGTAGTGATGGATAAGATCAAAGTAACAGAACATGGGATAGAGGAAGGTACGGGTTTGGCTGCTGACAGGGTTAAGTCAATTTATGAAGAGTTCATGAGGGAGTTCAAGAAGTAAATTTGTTATTTGAGGTCAGGTATTCTGACCTAGCAGGAAGGATAGGTAAAATCAAGACCCCTAGTGGGACTTTTGAGACTCCCGCATTCATACCTGTAATTCATCCTGTTTCGCAATCTGTAGACATAAACTTTCTAAAAAAATTAGGTTTTGAAGCAGTTATCACAAACGCGTATATCACGTTGAAAGAATATGGCGATAGCGCACGAGAAAAAGGAATTCATGAAATAATAAACTTTGATGGTCCGATAATGACAGATTCGGGTGGTTACCAAGTTCTTGAATACGGTTCCATTGAACCTGAGCCTTCCTTCATAGCCCAATTTGAGTCTGATATTAAGAGTGATATTTGTGTCCCGCTCGATAAGCCGACAGGATACGGCTTGCGACATGAGGTAGCCGAAATGTACGTTAATGAAACTATCAAAAATTCTCAAGAAACCCTAAATCTCATTAAGAGTAACAATGACGGAAATTCTGTTTGGGTGGGTCCCGTGCAGGGCGCCGAACATCTTGATTTGGTCAGGAGGTCTGCGGGGTTACTCGATGAAATGGGATATGAAATGATGGCCCTGGGGAGCCCTGTGCAATTACTAGAGTCCTATGAATTTGGAATTTTGTCCGAAATGATAGCCGCCTTGAAATCAGTAGTTATATCCAAGCCCGTTCATCTATTTGGAGCTGGTCATCCCCTAACGATACCTTTAGTGGTAGCGTTAGGATGTGATACGTTCGATTCTGCATCTTACATGCTTTATGCAAGAGACGACAGATACATGCATCCCAATGGAACGTCAAAATTAGACAAGTTAAACTATCTTTCATGCCAATGTCCAATTTGTATTAATTTGAAAGCTAAAGAATTTCTTGATCTAGAACAAGTTGAGAGGGTAGATAAATTGGCAAAGCATAATCTGTATGTTTTAAGATCCGAGGTTCTGTCGGTAAGACAAGCTATTATGGATGGTAGGCTTTGGGAATATGTTGGACAAAAGTCGCGAGCTCATCCTAAGCTAATGGAGGCCTTCAAATTATTTATGAACTATGAATATTTAGAAGATAGCACTCCTATGTTCAAGAAAAAAGCAATTTTTTTTATGGATTCTATCGACCAGTATCGACCAGAAGCATCCAGATTAAGAAAGGTTTTCAATTCATTTATTACCAACAAGAAAAAGCTTGTTCTATATCCTGATACGCAGGTTTCTCCGTTTTATTGTACTCAAGAATATCATAAATTGTCAGTGAGATTTTCGGGTTATCAAATTTGCGCTTATAATCCTTTTATTGGAATCATTCCTGCTGAAATTTCAGACATTTATCCGGCCGCTCACAATTTGATAGCCAAGAGAAAATATGAATTCAGCAACTCAAGTGAATATCCAACGTTTGTTAATTCATTGGAAAAATTCCTATCAAACAATTCTTTTGATGATGTGATAATCGTGGCTGATGAATTCCTCGACAGCATACTCCGGGACGTACAGTTAGAATCCAAGATCAAGATTTACAAATATACTGATGACATTATCGATCATCTTCCATGATTTTTTCTTTTATTGCGAACTTTGTTTATTTGATTTTGATTTGATTTTGCTTAAATATTAGAAATATCAAGGATCAATAATATAATGGCAATAGATTATGAGTTCGTTTATAGGTTTAGTGAAGAGTTATTGAATCTAGATAATTCCTTACGATGGATAGGTATTTCAAACAAATACGGCGTTCTAATTAACGTAGAGCAACGCAAAGATTTAGAACCATTAATGTCAGAAGAGGAGAGTGAAGAATATGCCGCTACTGCAGTTTCAAGATATAGAACTAGGGTTAAGTTTCAAACAAAAATCGGGAAACTAAACTATGCTGTTGGCAGATATGAAAATGTAACTAGGATTACCATTCCCATAAGCAATGATTATTTTTTACTGCTGACCATAGATAAGGAGAAAAATTATGATGACATGATTAAGGAAAAGATAATTCCATTTATTAATAAGAATAGGAACAAATTTCGTTCCGAAAGTCTAAATGATTAATCTTAACCTTAACTTTTTTTCGCAGAATCTTGTACCGTAACGCTTGTAAAAATTATGAATTGTGGTCTTTCACAAAGCTCTTGTAAATTGATAGTACCTCATCTTCGCTTTTAGCTCCAACAATTGTGGCCGCACCACTGGTCATAAAGCTTATTGAAAGATATTCAGAATTATTACTAAGGACGGTTAATCCTAGTTCGCCTTTCGTCTTGATTGTATACCCCAATTTACTCGCATTCTTTTCAATTCCAATGAGGTCTATCGGTGATGAAATTTGGGCGGGTGTAACAGTGTACGTTCTTTTTCCGCGGTCACGACCGCATAGTTCTTCAATTATTAGTTGCTGTACTTGCGGCTGATCTCTATCTATTCTTTTTGTTCCACATGAAGGACATTCTTCTTGTCTAAAGACCGTAATTTTCTCCATTGAGAGATCGTTCAGATCAATATACAAGAGTTTATTTTCTAGAGTTGGTTTTTCGCCTAGGATAATCTTGACTACCTCGGAAACTTGAATACCGCCTACTAAGTATAATATCGATGGGTGAACACCTTCAGTGCTACAAGTAGGCATATCATCTTCAGCTAACGCCGGAAAGATGCATCTAAGGCAAGCTGTTTTATTTGGAATAATAGTGCAAATAGAACCTAACATTCCCAATGCGCCTGCGTAGATAAGTGGGATGTTCAGTTTAATGCACGCATCATTTAATGCATATCTGGCATCTATACTATCTAGTGCGTCTACAACTATGTCACATCCATTAACAATGCTTTCGGCAGTATATTTAGTAACAGAATTCGGAAGAGCTTCAATCTCAACACTCGAATTGATTTTTTGAAGTCGTTCTTTTGCAGCTTCAACTTTCACACTACCTATATTATTTTCTGTATACAGATGCTGCCTATGTAAATTAGAGATTTCTATAATATCTCTATCTACTATCTTCAATTTTCCGACACCCATAGCTGTTAGCAGTGTAACTACAGGATTGCCAATGCCTCCAACTCCAACTACACAGATTTTTGCCTTCCTTAGTTTTTCTAACCCATTGAATCCTATTTCATCGAGCATTATCTGTCGGGAGTATCGTTGCAAATCTTCGTTCTTAAGTTCAGAACCACCTGCAACTGCAGGGAGAATATAAATAGAATCTCCTTTGTTTAGTTTCGTGGCCATACCATCATTACTAAATCGCATATTTTTTCCATTTATGTAAATGTTGATTAATGATCTTGGTTTTCCATTCAGGTCCAATACTTTGCGTTTGAAATCTTCTCCGAGCTGTTCGGTTACCTTTGCAAATGCATCTTGCAGATCTATGGCATCTAATGGAATTTTTTTTTCTCCGCTACCTTTTATGAGAACAGATGGAATAATAAATTCAATATTTGTCATTCTATCACTCCTTCCTATGAAATCATTGCAGACACAGTTTGTACGTCTGGCTTTACAATATCAAGTTTAGGCAATGCACTCATAATTGCTTCAGTAGATTTCAGTCCATTACCTGTAACATAACATACTACTTTTTCATTTCTTTCTATAAATCCATCGTCAACTAACTTTTTCAGTACTGCAACAGAAACACCTCCTGCAGGTTCAGTAAAAATCCCTTCTGTCTTCGCCAGAGTCAAAATGCCTTCAATAATTTCATTATCATTTGCTTCTTCAGCAATCCCGCCGTATTGTTTTAATCTTTTTAGAACATAAACGCCATCTCCAGGATCCCCAATAGCCAAACTCTTTGCTATTGTCTCCGGTCTTTCTACAGGAACAATATCGCTTGCATTTTTCTTAAATGCATCAACTATTGGAGCGCAACCATGTGGTTGTGCAGCAGTAACTTTTAGATTTGAGATATCGCCAATTAATCCTATATCATGTAGCTCTTCAAATCCTTTGCAAATTGCATTCAACATCGCACCACTACCAACGGGAATGATGAGATGATCTGGAACATCCCAGTTAAGTTGTTCAGCTACCTCATACGCCAATGTTTTAGACCCTTCTACATAATATGGTCTCATATTGATATTTACAATCCCTATTCCCTTAGAATCACCTATTATCGACGCAACTCTATTGGCGTCGTCATAGGTACCTTCAACTGCAACAAATTTAGCACCATAGGATAATGCCTGCACAATCTTGACTTTTTCGATATCAAAAGGAGCAAAAATAAAACATGGCAAATGTGCCTTGGCAGCATGAGCGGCTGTTGCAGAAGCCAAATTTCCAGTAGACGCACATCCAACTGCCTTGAGTTTGATTTCTCTTGATTTCGAAATGGCTACACCTGCAGGTCTGTCTTTGAATGAAAAAGTTGGATTGACAGAATCGTTCTTTATAAAGAGATTCTTGAGGTTTCCAATTTGTGTTCCCAACTCTTCCGCATATTGCAAAGGTGTATAACCAGCATGGATGTTTACTATGCAATCCTTATCAGCAATTGGCAATAGCTCAAAATAACGCCAATATGTTTTATCGGTTCTTGATGAAAACGTGTCTCTGTTTAAATCCTTAGGAACATCATATATGACATCCAGTGGGCCGAAACACTCTTCACAAATGTATTTGAATACCGGAGTATATTCAGCACCACATTCCCTACATTTTAGAAATCGTATAGAACCCATGTATATTCAACTATCAACAATTGTATAGTAATAAATATCACTAATCGTAATTTTAGTATTACTTAATTTTTTTAATTGGAAATTTTATAAATAATAAATATGAATTAGATCAAAAATGTTAAGAATCGAGAAATCGATAGAAATATTACACAATTGTAAGAACTATCATCAATTTATTGAGGGTATAGCCTATTATGGAAACAGGATCTGTTTCCCGTATGACATGCAGGATTTTTTGAATTAACTAGGTAGATCACCGAGTCCTGATCACAGTCAACTAGGATATCCTTCACTTCTTGAATATTTCCAGATTCTTCTCCTTTCATCCATAGTTTATTTCGGGAAACACTCCAAAACCAAGCATTGCCTGTCTTGACTGTATTTTCTATTGCAATTCTATTTGCATAAGCCAGCATTAAAATGTCCTTTGTAGTAATATCCTGAACCACAACTGGGATTAATCCGCCTCTTTTTACAAAATCCAGTTCATCGATTGATTTATCATCAATTTTCATTAGCAATTCATCATAACCTGTTGGGGAATGTTGGTTGTCTATTTTATATAAGTCTAGTTCCCCTTGTTCAGAAGCTTTCATAATATCTCGAAAATTGAATCATGAAAGCTTTTAACATATCGCATAACCACAATGGTGTAATAAAATTCGCAAAATATAACCTTCCCTAATGTCATTGCTATACAGCCCCAGTTTAGATCATATTTGTTAGTTAATTCTAAAGTGCTGACGAACGATGGTAACATGGTAAAGTGGTGCCAATTGAAACATACCCAAGGCAGTAAAGTTTTTCACATCAGCAAATTCCTAAAAATTCATGTTTCGATTAGACTAATAATAAAGTCTTGAATTCTCAATGTAATCAAATTTATCTTCTGAAATAATTAAATCCTTGTGACATTTCTCGCATAAATAATACTCACTACTTGTGGGTAATTCTCTTCTGCAAACGCTGCAAAACTTTTTCAATAGTTTCAAATTCGAAAAACTAATCTATAAAGTTAGCCATCTACCGTGTTTAAACTTGAGTTAATCTAAATTATAGCGTTAGGTCCAGTACTTTCTGTCATATAATTCACGTAGAAGGGGGAATTATGAAGTATAAGAGCAGATTCCGGAGCCTCACTTTTTAGGGTGTCTTCCTAGTCTGAAATCCAGACTGAACCGTATTAGTATCATATATGTTCTAGTTATTTGAATACTACTTAAATTATATTTTTGTTATCCACTTATTTTCTCCTTCAATTTTAATTCCAAACCTTATAACAAACAAAATAATATTTTGTGTAATGGGAAAATTTCATACGAGCCAATCTGTACCCTCTACAGGCACGTACCATTTTGCGGGACATATGGAAAACAGCACATGTCAACCCACAGAAAACGAAAAAAGAATACCACTAACCGCTGGAGAAACTTTTCCGCCTTGCAGACACTGCAAAACTGGTGCATTTTGGGAAATCAGACTATAAACACCTAGAACAAATCATAAGTATTGAATTTGTTTCTACCGACTAGAATCATACTATCCTCTCCTCCCGTAATTAGTGATTTAGATATTAAATTGAATAATTCGCAATAATAAACTCTGGGCCGAACAATTCCTTCGTATAGACTTGCATCAGAAAGAGTAAGGTGAAAGTGGAAAATATTTAGACAAGAACTAGATAAAAGCGAAAGAAAGATCTTTGATGGAGATGATGTCTTATTCACACTTGCATAACACCTCGGGAGTCATGGCCTGTAACCCTGTCCCGTTACAGCCGATACTTATCTCTATAATTTTTGAACATTACAAGCAATTGAAAAAAATTGAAAGTCAGACGATTAAATGACTATTCAAATGGCGTGATCTTCACCGCCTTTATCTGACCTATGGGCTTGGTTGATGATGATAGTCTGTCATAGTAATTGTATGTGCCTTCCGTTGGCGAATAAAATATAATTGTTTGATTTTCTCCAGCCTTTAGAATTTTTGAGTTAATACCAAGTCCATCAATATAGAGCATGTGAGGAACATTATCCTGATTTATTACAGTCAAAACCATGGCAAAGTCTTTTGTCCTCATTAACAAAGTTGGATTAATGCCACTATTGCCGATAATTCCAATAACGTTCATTTTACCATTAATTGTCTTGAATGCTATAGAAGTTTCTATTTTTTCTTTCCAAGTAATTGGAACATGTCTCACTAGGCCCCCGCTAATTAATACGAAGAATAGTATTAGGGCAGCAATCCCTCCAATTACTCCAATCGCTACTAACTTTTCCTCACTGAGAGTTTTTCGGCGGGTACTGATACTCATGTGACATAATTATGAATATGGACTAGAATTTAATCTACAGGAATGTAGTGCATTGCATTTTTCATTTTGTATAAGATTTTATCTCCGCCCGTCAGTTTAAATTATTTTATACCTTGTTGATTAAATTAATATACGGTTCCTAGAATTGGTGAGGAGTTGTACTTGCATTTTTTGTCAGTTCTTTAAACCGGTTTTAACTGTTTTATAATATGTTGGCAGGACTACATGTTAATGGAACTCGATATTACAGCAAAGGACAAACATGCACTCAAGTCACTTTCAGTAGATTTACGCGATATGCTAAGAATGAAAAAGGTGGACGACCGGGTCGATAATCCAGAGTATAGACGAGTCTTCGATGCTTCATTCTTTAAAGTTACGGAGGGAAATTATCTTGATGAGATGCTTAACTGGATTGAAGACTTTAGTAATCGGATTGCCGATGCGGAAGGCGAGCAGTCAAAAGACGAGTTAAATTTAGAAACAAAAAAACTTATTGATGCTGGATGGATTAGACCAAGGGGTTACTGTATGACAATCACAAGGACATTCTGCTATATCTTTAACTAAATCTTCAGAAGAAGTCTCGTGACCACATTTAGGACATTTCACTTTATTTCACCAATTACTATTAGCATATAAAATTACCAAAGATGAGAAATAAAGTGGCTTCATGCGTATTTTAGAATCTAATATTTATTAAGTCTTTTGTATCTACGAGAATCATACATAATATTTGCATTATACACAATAAGATGAATGAATAATATTCTATATTTAAATTCAGATTTAACATAGTAAAGAAGACTCTCTCCGTTTTTTAGCGCTTGTTCTTACTCACTCCACTTATACTTTGTTTAGTACCACTTCACGATAACAAACTTGGACACAAAAAACGTGTTAATGTTAATAGCACTGTCTATAGGAATATTGACAGCGCTAACCGGAACAGGAACATCACAGGTAGCACCAGCATTTGCCGACAAGGAACAGTGTGAAGACAATGACGACAACAACTGTAACGAGAGGACCCACAAAATAATACAGGATAACGATTGTAAGGCAAAGAATGAATATGAGCGTATAGACAGCATGGGCAGCCCCGTCAACAACAACCAATTCAGTTGTGACAACGGCCTTACGTCTCCGGCTAACGGCGATGACAATGAATTCACACACGAGATATTAGTAGACGAGGTATTAGTAGACGAGGTATTCGGACCTACTTCATTAATTCCAGATATACCATAGTCTTAAATAGTAACAGGTAACGAAGTGCTGCCTACAATACCTTTTTCTTTAGTTAATAACATAGAAGACTTGTGAGTAATTAATTTCAAATCAATTATTTACTAGAATCATACAGGATATTTACCGCTAAGCATTTATCAATTGCTGTTCTCACTCCCGACCGGTTAAACTTTTTTATTATTTGTTGTGTATGATAATTTATTACAAATTAGATTAAGTCCAGAAAGCAATCTGAATGCTGGTGCGCCTTTTACAAATCGGCCCATCAGTTATAATTTAACTAGGCGATGTAGATGGAAATAGTTCCAAGACGTCACGATTGTATTGATCAAGTAATGTTTGTATTCTATCTGGTTCAGGCGGTTGTACGGATGCAGCATCCAATACATCCTTTTCAAATTCATCTGTCAGTTTTTTGAATTCGGCGCAAGCTCCACAATCTCTAGGTGCATAGATTTGCTGACCGCCTATTGTTACCATTCCGATAATAACCGATGCGGCCAGTATTGCCAATACAGAGTAAAGGGTCTTCATGTTCCTCTTAGAAAGGAATATCTATTAAGTCTTCTTTGTCTTTACAAGATATTCTATTTCTGCAAATATAAAATACTGATCAGATAATAAGTCATCGAGTCATAAGCAAATTTTAAAGCATTACACACCTTTATAATACTCATCAAAAAGTTGGCGTGATAGAATGGGGTGTAAAAATTGACGTATATGAGTAGTACGGATGCGCTTAGACAGTTGATGCTATCGAAAGATAAAGACATAGTAAAAATTTCCCCTAAAGATTATTCCCTGAGTAACGGAGTAGAGTATTGTTGTGTAGGATTAAAATCCAATGAAGGCACTAACTACTTAGTGCAAGCATATGGTAAAGAGGCAAGAGAATTATATATAGAGGCCTGGACGCTGGCCAAGAATTCCGAATCGCATGACTATTAATTGGTTGGTGCGTTTGCGGTGAAACACAGATGCACCAACCATTGTCTAATAATGAAGTGAAAGGCAGGCGTATTGTTAGGTGAAAATTTTTATTTAAAATTTCTAATACGAGTATCTAAATTGGAATAAATTGATCCAATCATTAAAAAGCCCCAATTATAGGGACATTTTGACAGTTGTACCATATCTTAGATTTAGCATGAGTGTAGATATAGACTAGCTGCGATGCAAATTTGCATTCTGTTAATAATACTTGGAACTTTAGTATTTTTATTAGGATCTTTGTCGGTTTATTCTGGCTATATTTTTGCTCAGGTTCAAAGTTCTATAGATAAGCCACATGAGTACTCTTTTGTTACTGAATGGGGTTCTAAGGGTAAGGGTGATGGTCAATTTTTACGTCCACGTGATTTAGAATTTGATAACAACAACAAGATATTATACGCTGTTGACAGGGATGGAAATCGTATACAGGTATTTGATAAGAACGGAACCTTTCTGTTTACGTTTGGACAAAAGGGAAATGCTGATGGACAGTTTTTAGTCCCATATGGATTAGATGTAGATAGAGCTGGGGATGTTTGGGTTGCTGATAGGGGAAATCAAGGGTTCAGAAATTTGATAATCCAAGGCATGTAGAAGTAGATAAACAACTAAAATATGTATATGTTGCAGACTCTAAAAATAACCGTATTCAACAATTTGATATAAACGGTATATTTGCAAGGGCCATCGGAGAGTTAGGGAATAAACCTGGTGAGTTTAATCTTCCCACCACAATTGAGCAGGATTCAAAAGGTAATTTCTTTGTTAATGAGCGAGATAATGAACGAGTTCAGAAATTTGACAGTAATTGAAATCCTATTCTTATGTGGGGATCTAAAGGAAGTAAGAACAACCAGTTCTGTCATATGGAACACATAGCACTGGATAAACACGATAATGTGTATGTTACAGATCCACAATCGGATCCCGGTTGTGGCAACCAACCTCGCATTCCCAAATTTGATAGTATGGGTGATTTTATTACCGAATTTGGATCCGTTGGTAAAGGCCAAGGACAATTCAGAGATCCAGAACATTTAGCCGTAGATCATGACGGAAATGTCTATGTCTCTGATAGAAAAAATAATGACATACAAAAATTTGCTCCAGTAAGATCAGAATAAATTAGAAGTTAACTCCGCTATTCCCACCGGCATTAAGTTTTACCAGTCCCTCCCTTTAACGAACGTTGTGTATTAAATCCTCATTACCCGAATTAATTTCATGCCTGTCAATCAAGTATTACAACAAGAAATTTGACTTTGTCGTGAAAAAGATGAGTGCGCATACAAACGAGATCTCAAAAAAAGGATTGAATTGATAAATTGGGTTCTAGAAAATATGAAAAATCCTGATATCAAAATTTGTAGTCTTATTGAATTTAAAATGAATGAAATTATATTAACAATTAATCAAACGTATTCAATATTTGAGTCTGATAAACTACATAGTGAATTGAATTTTAGATTGGATATTTTATCAGGTATGTATTAATCAACAAGCATCCTTACAGAGTAAACTTAGTTAAGCCATGTTATTATACTTCCTCGCAACACTTTGAAAGGCTTTGTGACCATCATGCAAGAACTGGTGGGATCTCCTGTCTGCTTCTATCTCCCACCAGTCTTGAACTATTTTATAATTTATTGTGCAGTGGAGGGTAAGTGCCATAATTACCAACAATGCGGGTGGGAAATTAATTTGTCAGAAACTACGATTCTTCCCACCGGTTTAAAATATTATTAAATGTGCCACTAGATATTTAATAAGTAACAATTAAGAGATTAGCATGGTAAAGTGCCCAGAATGCAAGCAAGAATTTTCTAACCCGGAAATAGACTTCCGCGATGGAAGAGAAGATACAGGAAAACAATTTCGTTATGCAATATGCTCATGTCCAAGTTGCAATGTTTGTCTGGGATTTGTAAAGGTGTAATCCTAAGAATAGAGGAATGAACATTGAGTAATTTTCCGATCGCCTGTCCTCAATGCAACTTTTCTAACATGGCAACATGCCCAGATGAAAAATACAAAGAAGTCGTCTACCAACCTTGTAATGATAACGAAGGCCAGAAGGATCATAATATCAGAGATCAAATTAGATGCGATAATTGTCACAATAACTTTGACTTCTACTGGTGTGCAGGACATACAACTACAGAAAATGGTGGAGAGAATAGAAAATCTGATGATGGATAATCGCCTCAAACGTAACTAAATGTATTCCAGATGCAAAAATTTCTTAAACGTCGTGCAGTTACCATATTAAATATTCAAATACGGATATTCTCTCAGATGTTACTTTATTAAATATATCCTTATAACCTTCTTTTCTAAAATACAAACTATGTCTGACCAACTTCTGAGGAAGTTGTACAAATAATCTGACGGAGAGTTCAAAATCATTGAAAAATACAAAGTGGAAGAAGAGGTTGGTGTATCTAATAGTCAGACTGATGACATCGTCAATGACCTTGACAAAATCGGTTTGATAAAAAAAACGGTTCCAGCAAATACTTCTGGCTTTCGAAGGTAAAAAAGATGTTGAAGAATAAAAGTGACATGAGTAATTTCCGGTTATTGAAACCAATTATTCATCAGATCCTGGTAGTTTGAAATCGGTTCAGTAATCGTATAGAAGATTAGTACGTAAAAATAGTTACGATGATATTTGAAAAATGTTTTTATCTGACAACCACGACGTTATTGCATCAAATGAAATGTGATGCCTGTAATAGACATGTCGATTCAACTAATCCATTTCTAGATATTTTCGTTTGCGATGGTTGTTACCATAATCTAATTTCCAAGGTTTTCTATCCGCATTCCATTGATGCATGATCACATAAGAAATTTCTTGATGTGTGTAGCCCATTCGTTTTTTACTTTTCTGCGCTCAGGAATGAATTTGTCTATCTTTTTGATATTTAATGGAACATCATTTATGGCATAAAACGACTTTACAGGCGCGAGATAATTACTAATTGCCGAAAATGATTTGCCTTCTTTTTTTAAATTAATGATGAATTCAATTATCTTGTCCTCAGCTACTTTTTTATCAAATGGTAATTCACCCGCAAATTCAAAGTATTTTTTGAGGTAACATGAATAGACGTGTTTTGTTTCTTGACTTTTGCATTTCTCTAGGAATAATGAAAGTTCGTTCACACCTCGCCCGACTATTACACAACATAAAAATATAGTATATACTTGATAAAGTTAGTCATTTATAGAAAAAATTTGAATAGTAGGTATAGTCAAATCCTGATGTATCTTCCTTTCGTATACTTCAAGAATTCAGCACAGACAAAATCTTGAAAAAATTACCATTTCATAAATCATCATCTACTCTTAATTTATCAATTTTCGTCTTTACAAGATCAAAACCTTGTTGCCAGAAAGATTCCTCAGTGATATTAAATCCAGCATCCCCGAGCAGAATTTCTGGTTTTTCAGATCCTCCTGCAGACAATATCTCGCAATATTTTGAAACAAAGGATTTACCCTCTTCCATATATTGCTGGTAAAGTGAAAGTACAAGTAAATTCCCAAAGGAATAAGCATAACAATAAAACGGAGTGTGGAAAAAATGAGGGATATAAAGCCATTCCCATTTGAAATCATCCGAAATACCTAATGAATTTCCAAATTGGGTTTTCAGATTATTCATATACAAGTCCGAGATATTATCAATAGTAACGCTCTGTTCTGCTATGTATTTGTGAGCTTCAATTTCAAAAATTGTAAAAAATGCCTGTCTCATAATAGTCGCATACATATCATCAATTTGTTCAGCCAAGAAGATCTTTTTCTTTTTTCTGTTTAGTTTCTTGTAAATTTGTTCATTAAGAAGCATCTCTCCAAAAACAGAAGCAGTTTCGGCCAATGGAAGTGGAGCATGTGATACCAAAATGGGTTTATCTGATGCGAACATACTATGTATTGCATGGCCAAATTCATGTGCCATTGTTGAAACATCTCTCATCTTTCCATCAAAATTCAAGAGTACGTAAGGAGTCCTCTGAGGAGAAACTGTATAACAAAAAGCGCCACTCGTTTTTCCTTTCCTAATTTCAGAATCAATATGCCCTTCCTTAAATAAGCGCTCAGTATAGGTACCAAATCTTGGATCAAACTTGTAAAAAGTATCCAAAACCAATTTAGCGGAATTCTTAAAACTAAATTTGAGAGCATTATTCGTTGCAATTGGTGCATATAGATCGTAACGTCGTAATTTCTTAACGCCAATTAGTTTTGCTTTTTCTATGAAGTAATCATGAAACAAAGTTACATTTTTTTTACAAACTGATAAAAGTGTCTCTACCGTAGAATCATCTATATTATTATAAATATTCCTAACTGATATTGGAGATTTGAACCCTCTAATGGAAATATTTTCATCTCTCCACTGAGTAACTAAGTTTTGGTAAATGTCTCCTAGCACCCCGCTATTTTTTTCATATGTTTTGAATAATGCCTTGTAGGCATATTCCCTCTCATTCGCATTTGAGCTCCTTACTAATGAAAGTAATTTTTCCTTGTTGGTAAAAGTCTTAATAGTCTTCTTATTTCCTCGTTTCTTGATAAAGGTATATTCAAAATTATTAGTCATTCTATCATATATTTTTACAAGCGCACTTGGACCTGTTACTTCGAGAGTGTTGATAATCTTCTCTTCTGATTCATTTAATGAATACTTTGCGACTAACCTTTTGTGCCTTAAATATTCCCCATAAACAGCAGAAATACCATCAATTAATCTCTGTGCGTTATCATTACCAAGTATCTTTTTAAACCATAAATCAAAAAACAAAATCTGGTTACTAATCTGAGAACCTAATTGTTCTGTTTGAAGAATAAGAGCTGCCGCTTCGTTAGATGCAGTATCGGCAGCGTACCTAAGATTAGCAAAACTACTTACTGTACTAAGTTTTTCCAAAATATTCTCAATCTTGTGAATTAATGATTCGAACGTCGAAGTGTTGAGATCGGGTTTTAAGAGTTGTCTACTCTCTTCAAATTCCTTGACGTTCCTTTTAATATTATCAACTAATTCTGCAAATTCTTTTCTTGGACTCCCATCGACTAAGTCTGAAAGATCCCATTTTCCTAACTTGATATCTGAGTAATTTAGCATTAGTCTTTTCTTCCTTAAACTGCGACTTGTCTTTATGTTTTTCTAATTTTTAATATACTTGCTGACGCCAATTACAAATCTAAAAGACTACCGAATGTGTATATATCAATATAGTTAATTTTGAATATAGTTATATATGATAATAATGAAATAAAACATACCGTAATGGTTTTCAACATAGGCATAACGGTGAAGGCTTACAATATTCAGTAATTGGTGTTATTTGAACACCTCGACTGATTAAAAATGCCATCCTTCTATGTTGAATGAATATGATAGTTTTGTTTTGTAATTAGTATTTAGTTTATTTTTTGATGATTTTTATTTATTTTTCAGGTACTCTCTTTTCATTTCCTCCACCCATTTATTTTTCTTTGAGTATAATCTCTTACCGGGACGTTTCTTGCATTCAGATAAAACGTAAGACGAAATAATAGGAAAGCAAATTGAAGAGTCTCCATAAACTATTACATTGTTTTTGTGAGAGGTCTTTATTTTTCCCCAACTTTTTCCTTCTTGTATTGTTGCTCCAGATAAGCCTCCTGTGTCAGGCCGGGCATCGGTTATTTGTATTACATAGTCGTGCCCTCCGTCTTTTAGTTTTAATATTTGGTACAAGGCTGGTCCTGTTTGTTGGAAAAAATTCTTTGGAACTCCACCGCCCAATTCAATACCCCCTGAAGCTTTACTTTTCCACAGTATCGCTGTTGATTCAGCTATATCCAACATAACGTTTGGAAAGGTTTTGACGTCTTCAAATATCAAAGGTAGCATATTGAGTCCAATAGAAGAATCACTGATTGCTGGAATGAAAACGGGTATGTCATTTTTATATGCCGAAACAAGGAATGATTTATTTGGATATTTTGAATTTTCATACGCTGCCTTGCCAAGCTCGTAAGACATATCAGCCGTAGAGTACCATTCAGAATTATTGTTGCTTTCAAGATTCTTAATTTCTCTCTGAATGATAATATCCTGTGCCTGTAGAGTTCCTATTTCCTTTATATATACATCATAAATACGTACGATTTGCTTTGCGTAAAGCAGATCATCATCAACTTGAAAATGGCCTTGCCTCACGGGTAGACCATAGGCAAAATGAAGATCATGGTAGACATTGGCGCCAGTTGTTACTATCCAATCTACAAAACCATTCTCGATAAGAGTTTTGATCGTATTCCCCATTCCTATTGGTGTTAATGCACCTGCAAGCGTCAAGCAAGTTGTACACTTATTATCAATCATTTCTTTCATTATATTTGCTGCTTCAAAAAGTCGCCTCGCATTATACCCTGTTGATCCGAAAAAATGAACCAACTGCGATATTGTCATATTTTTAGAAATAATTGGAGGGTCAATCTTTTTCCCTGTAAATGAATGTGCGCCGTTCACCCATTAGGATACATAAAAGGTATTAAAAATTTTATCTAAAGTTAACTTGATTAATTTGAACCGCTAGACATGTTTATTTGCCATAAAAATTAGTGTACTGGTTTGATAGAGCTAGTTCCATAATCACTTGCTACCCTCTTCTCTTCATATGTGCTACATTCTATGCATTTTATGCCATTGTTAATTTTGACCGTGTCCCCACCACAATTCAGACATAAAGAGTACAATAAACCAAAATTAGTTCCATCTACAGCAAGATGAATCGAGGAATTCATGAGACTGGTAATTTGACCGCGGATAATATCACCATATCTATATATCGATTTTGGTTTTCTATTGTATCGATCTCGATTCCATCCTTTATTATTTCCAGTTCTCGCCGATGCAATGGCAGATAAACCTGACTTGTATAACTTGTTATTTATGGAAAGTAACTTTACTGAAATCATCGATCCAAATAACATTTCCACGTATCCTATAACAACATCTCCTATCTTGGGTATTTGTAAAGAATTTACCGCAGCTATCTTAATTGCCCTTCTTTTAAAATCATATTCTTTTTTACCCATGGCACTTGATCTAATAGTTCCATCAAGTGTGAAAGTATTATTTCCACCTTGGAATTCTTCAATCTCTGCTATGTATTCACCCGGAAAGACCATTCCAGATGTCTTGTTTTTCATATCAAAGATATGACATTGAAGTAGTTATAATTGTTACACGAATATTAAAAGCTCATCGAGAAGTGTTTTTGTATCTATATTCTAGCCTTTGCTGAAGCCGAATGCAAATCCAGCCGCAAAACCTCCAGTGAGCGGGATACCAGAATTTGAGATTGCGTCAAAAATCTGGTCGCTGATACCTGGAAAGAATGGTGTATTCAGACTAAACCCGTTAAAATTAGTCATTGCGGATCCGAAGGTTTCTTGCACCTTTGGCCAATTTAGTGCAATTAGCCCATTGTATTGAAGATAGTACAAGAGGCCTACCAATAATCCGGAAACTATGATAATTATTTTTAATATTTTCTTAACGGCATATCCCATCAAGAAGCCCAAAAATCCCCCTATCCCTACAGAGGTAGCTAAGCCCCCGATTCCTATTGAGGTAGCTAGAGAGCTAAAATCAACAAACATCTCAATGAATTATCCCATAGCCATAAATATATGCAATATAGACATTTCTCATCAATTCTTTTAACTGGAAATAGTTCTAGTTTCTTTTCGCGCAATTAAAATAGTAATAATATTTAGATTAGATTCAGTTAGTAGTTATTTAAGGAAAAAATCTTTGAACTAGTCCAATTTTTAGACTCTTTTTTGGCCGATCAAACAATCTATTAATAACCTTCTTTTATTTCTTAATGTGAAGTTCATAGAATGGTTTCCTTTCTATCAGCAAATTAGAACCGAGTTTGGATATAGCACCGAAAAAGATCAAAAAGCGGCTGAAATGCTAAGCAATATGATAAAGGACAAGGCGTTACTGGTGCCTAAAATCCAAAAAAAGATTCAAGGAAAGCATGTGCTTGTAATTGGAGCAGGTCCTAGCCTGGAAAAAAACATTGAGTTTATCAAGAAGAATAAAAAATACATAAAGATTGCCGCAGATGGTGTAGTAGAGATTTTATTGAATAATAAGATAAAGCCGGATATAGTAGTATCGGATCTTGATGGAAATCCAAAGTACCTAAGAATGGCAGAAAAAATGGGAGCGATAATGGTTATCCACGCACATGGAGATAACATGGAAAATTTACAAAAAAATGTTCCTAAATTTAGAAAAGTAATAGGTACAACTCAGGTTATGCCAACAGAGAATGTGTATAATTTTGGGGGGTTTACTGACGGTGACAGGGGTGTGTTTCTTGCTGAAGAAATGAAGGCAAAGAGTATTACTTTGGTAGGTATGGATCTCGATAATAAGCCAAGAAAATTTGCGGCAAGCGATCAAGATAGCGAGATAGACATTAAAAGAAAGAAGTTAATGGCCGCGAAAAGATTGCTTGAAATGTTAGGGAAGCAATCTAAATCCAAATTGATCAACAAGTCAAATACAAGAATTAAAGGTATAAAGTCTGAACCATGAGAGCTTCAATTAGATTTTCGCAATTAGCTTGACAACTTAAACATACTAGTCACTTGCAAATATGTGAAAAACTATTATATGTTTTTGATACATTGAATCCTGTCATGTCCGGTTTTTCAGAAGAGGATATTCGTCGTGCTGCAGAAGTGCGAGAATGGTTGATTAAAGAGGTTACCAACAAGAAAGAGGAACTCGATAAGCTTCGTGATACGCTTTCGATCGTCGATTCTTTGCTAAAAAGAACTAGCTTCATAACCGCATCACGTCTTGAATCTTCTGGTACTAATTTGAAGGATGAAATTAAAACAGAGTACGAATCAAGTCATAAAGAAGAGATCCCAAGAAGCAAATCTGGTATAGAGTCAACGACCAAATCAACAGATGTAGACTATGATGTTCATGATGTTCATGATGTTAGCAATCAGACTATAGAAACTAGAGCCTTAAAACGTGCAAAAGATAACTTTCTCATATCTAATGCTGAATACACTTCGACATATGTAAGAATACCATTGGTAGATGATATCAATCTAAATATTAATACACCGCCTTTCAAGTCATTCTTCCTAAACCGCATCTTGGAAGGTATGAGGACGAAAGATAAAGAAAAGAACCAAAAAGGGGAAATCAATGCATCCGAAGTCATCGATTACAAAGTAGATAGCGATCAAGATGGAAATCTCAGCAGCGTTATAATTACAAACTATAGAGAAAAAGAACGGCTTAATGAAATTTTTAATACAGCAACTTGGGTATTTTCAAGAATGTTAGAAAAGGGAAATTAAAGCGGTTATGGATAAGATTATCGTACTTGATTTTGGATCTCAATACAGCCACCTAATTTGCAGACGTATTCGAGAAGCAAATGTATACTGCGAACTTTTACCATATAATTCACCTATCAGCTTGATTGAAAAGTTGGAGCCAAAAGGAATTGTACTATCTGGTGGTCCTTCCAGTGTATATCTGAAAGATTCTCCAAAACCAGACAAAAAGATTTTTGAAATGGGAATTCCTGTTTTGGGAATCTGCTACGGTCACCAACTCATTGTCGATAAATTTGATGGAAAAATAAAACGATTTGACAACAAGGAATATGGATATGCTGACTTGGTCGTTGATGATAATTCAGACTTGTTTAAAGGTATTAATAAGAAAATAAAATGTTGGATGAGCCACGCTGATGCGGCCGAAAAAGTCCCAACAGATTTTGAGATCTTGGCTCATACTAATAACTCCCTTTCTGCCGCGATAGCCAATCGAGATAGAAAATTTTATGGAATTCAGTTCCATCCAGAGGTATCACATACAGAAGAAGGAAATCGAATTCTAACAAATTTTTCACAGATAATAAGTAATGCAAAACCAGAGTGGACAATGCAAAGCTTTATTGAATTTTCCATAAAGGATATTAGAAGCAAAGTCCGCGATGAAAAAGTATTATGCGCCATCAGCGGCGGGATTGATTCGACTACTTTGGCTGTTCTGCTAAACAGTTCGATAAGTAAGAATTTGACTTGTGTTTTTGTGAATAATGGGTTGTTAAGATTAAATGAAGAAACATTAGTTCCTGAATTAATAAGCAAACATCTAGGTATTACCACTATTACTATTAATGCCGAGGACCGATTTTTGTCAAAGTTAAAAGGAATAAGTGAACCGGAACAAAAGAGAAAAATTATTGGAGAGGAATTTGCTCAAGTCTTTTTGGAGGTAACAAAAGAACATGGACCATTTCAGTGGCTCGCACAGGGCACCCTTTATCCTGATGTAATTGAAAGTGGTTTCTCAAAGGGTCCTGCCGCAGTTATTAAGACGCATCATAACGTTGGTGGATTACCTGAATGGCTTGATTTGAAGGTATTAGAACCATTTAGGAGTTTGTACAAGGATGAAGTAAGACAAATTGCTGCTCTGTTAAATATCCCAAATCAATTTTTGAAAAGGCACCCTTTTCCAGGCCCAGGATTGGCGGTGAGAATTATTGGTGAAGTGACAGATGACAAACTTAGGATTGCTAGACATGCTAGCAGTATTGTAGAAAATGAATTACTAATTTCTGGTTGGTATGATAAGGTGTGGCAAGCATATGCTGCAGTTGGGGACGACTTGGCAGTAGGTGTCCTCGGCGATGAAAGAGTATATGGTCATATGGTTACAATAAGGATTGTAGAATCTTTAGATGCTATGACAGCAGATTGGGTAAGAATACCTTATGATTTGATATCTAAAATTAGTAACAAAATAACTAATGAAGTTAATGGAGTAACTTGGGTGGCGTACTCGGTATCAAGTAAACCACCAGCCACTATTGAACCGCAATAACCTACCGACTCTTTGTTCTAATGAATTCCATTGTTTCTACCATCGTAGGTGGTTCAAATTCACTTCTTCCAATGTACAATGAGGCGTATGCGTTTGAAAATGTTAATCTTTCCCATGGTTCAAGACCTGCAAAATACCCGGCGAGATCTGCGGCATCCCAACAATCGCCAGACCCCGTCAGTTTCTTGGGATTTATGTGAAACGATTCTGCAAATATTACTTCCTTGCCATCAGACCATGCAGACCCGATCCTCGTATGAAGATCGATCATTAGGTCAAACTCAGAAGACAATAATTTTGCACATTTTTTTACACTTTCGGCATCAGACTGTCCTATAGACGCTCTAGAATCAAGATTACATACTTTTAGAAGAGAAGTACATTCATTTTCGTTTATACTTAACACGTCTATCACTTGATTAAGCTTCTTTAGCAAGTCTCTAAATTCTTCTTTTCTGGTTTCTATATCAGCTGGATCCAAGAAATGAAAAGCCTTGGGTGAATTACTGAAAATGTGCTGAGCTAAATCGGTCCCTTTAAGGTTACTCCCCCAATTAGTCAGGACAATGGCTTTTGCAGAATTTATTATCTCCAGATCGGACGGCTGACTAATCAGATGAGGACCAAAATTCTTATTATCACCAACATCACTTATCATTACATTGGCAAATGATTTTTCATCGTCATGAAACTCAAACGACGTAGTAGACCCATGTTTACCATTTTTTATTTTCAAATCAACGCTTTGTCCAAACTTCGAGAATACCGCATGGAGTACTGATTTGCCAATATCGTCTGCAATGGTAAATAGGTTGACAGATAAGCCCAATTTAGCCAAACAGTATGCGACATTAACAGCATTCCCCCCTTTAATATCAAAAGTATCCACTCCCCTTATACTTCCTCCTCCGATTGTTGTCTTGCTATTAATCATTCTAAAAAGCTCATCTTTGGAATTTATCTTAATGATCCTATCCAAGAAAAAATCTGGAAGTACAACTACTTTTTGATCGAAGTTGAGCTGTTCTAATTTTTCGAACATTTACTAAAATGAGTATATGCACAGGTCTTTATTTAAAATGTGTCAATACTCAAAAAAAGAAGATAAATATTCCTTAAACTGATTTTTAAAAATTTGAAATGAAGATAGAGTTATACTTACTCCATATCCATGCCGCCCATGCCGCCCATGCCGCCCATGCCGCCCATGCCGCCCATGCCGCCCATGCCGCCCATGCCGCCCATGCCCCCAGGAGGCCCGGCTGGCATCTTAGATTTACTCGATGCAATTACATCATCAATCCTTAGGAGCATGATTGCAGCTTCTGTCGCGGATTTTATTATTTGCTGCTTAACTGCTATTGGTTCTATAACGTTCTGTTTATGCATATCAGCAACTACAGTATTCATAACGTCTATTCCTGTCCATTTAGAACCCTTACTCTGTTTCGCTCTAAGTGTAGTCATTGTGTCAATGGGATCCATTCCTGCGTTTACCGCTAATGCTAAAGGTATTGTATCCAGAGCATCTGCAAACTTTTGAACAGCTAGTTGTGCCCTGCCTTCCATGTTTCCAGACCATTGGCGCAATTCATTAGCAACAAAGGCTTCAGGAGCTCCACCCCCTGCTACTGCAACAGGATTTTCTAAAACGTCTTTTACTACCATTAATGCATCGTGAATTGATCTGTCTGCTTCGTCGACAACTCTTTGAGATCCTCCCCTAACCAATATTGTAACGGCCTTCGGGTTTCTACAACCCTCGATAAAAACCCACTTATCCGTTTCAACCTTTCTTTCCTCTACAAGATCGGCTGAACCTAGATCTTTGGATGTAAAATCGTCTAAATTATTAACAATTCTAGATCCGGTTGCTTTGGACAGCTTTGACATGTCACTTTCTTTGACTCGCCTGACAGCCAGTATTTCTTCTTTTGCCAAATAATGTTGTGCCAAATCATCAATACCTTTTTGACATAATACAACATTCGCACCAACTCCCTTGATCTTGTCAACCATTGTTTTGAGCATTCTATTTTCTTCTTCAAGGAACATTTGCATTTGTTGTGGATCATTAATCCTTATCTCGGCGCTCATCTCCGTTTTCTCTATCTCCAGGGCAGAATTTATCAGAGCAATTTTTGCCTTTTCTATCTTTTTGGGCATACCCGAATGGACAACTTCCTTGTCTAGAACTATTCCTTTGACAAGATTGCTCTCCCTAATTGATGTTCCTGGCTTCTTTTCCACTTTAATATTATCCAAATCCACTGTTAACCTGTTGCCGTCATCCACACTTTCAGCAACCTGTTTTGCTGCCTCAACCACCATCTTAGCTAATATAGGACTATCATCAGAAATAAGTTTTGAAAACATACTTGTCCTTGCAATATTTGTCAGGGCAATTTTGTCGTTGACATCAATCTTTATGCCTATTTTTTGCAAAAATTCAAGAGCTTTTTCTGCGGCTGCTGTATAACCATCTACAATAATGGAAGGATGCACATCTTTGCTTACCAATTCCTCTGCTTTTTCCAACAATGCGCCAGCAAAAATTACTACCGATGTTGTACCATCTCCTACCTCATTATCCACTGCTTTGGCGACCTCCACCATCATTTTTGCAGCAGGATGTTGAACATCCATTTCCTTAAGAATAGTCGCGCCATCATTTGTAATCGTAACATCCCCAAGTGTATCAACCAACATTTTATCCATGCCTCGAGGACCCAGACAGGTCTTGACCATTTCTGCAATGAGCTTGGCTGCGACAAAGTTATTTTTCTGTGCTTCCCTACCTTTACTTTCTTTGGTTCCTTCTTTTAAAATTATAACTGGCATTCCACCAGCTGTTGCTTGAATTGATTCCAACTTACATATCACCTTAATATAATACCATAGATTTTATCATGCCTCTTTTATAGTTTTAAAAAAATGAATTTAGTTACAATTATGAATATAATATATGATGGCAGTTTAGCTTGTCATAATTGAAAACTCCAAGTCCATAACTCGAATTTTTTCGTAGCAGGAAATTTGAATGGCACAAGATATGTATGAGGTATTTGTGATATAGTATTTTATTTTCTTCCTTAGTAGGAAAAAGGCACAACTGAATATTTCCAAACTAATTCATGTTTAAATAAATGAGCATTCATATTGCCTCTAACCATAAGTCTCGAGGTACATACTATTGATTCCACAAGTTACTGTAACCGATCGGTTAAAGAATTATTATGAACTTACAAAGCCGAAAATTTGGTATCTCTTAGTTTTTACTGCTTTTGGTTCAGCCATTACTGCTTCGTATTCGACAGACACTTTTCTGTCACCTCTTCAGTGGGTCTTTCTACTTGTCGGCATAGTTACTGGATCGGCAGCTGCAGATGCCTTAACAGGGTATAATGATCGTGATATAGATGCCATCATGGATAGAACTAAGGCTCGTCCTATCCCATCTGGAAGAATTTCACCCAGGAATGCGCTTATTTTTGGTTTGCTCTTGGCCGCTATATCGTTATTTTGTGCCTGGTCGATAAATTACATAACTTTGGGACTCATGGCGTTCGGTCTTTTCGATAATATTATAGTATACAGTAAATGGCTAAAAAGAAAGAGTCAGACCAACATTATCCTTGGAGGATTCTCTGGTGGTGTTCCAGCTTTAATAGGATATGTAGCGGTCACGACAGAACACCTAGAAATTGGATTGGCAATGGCAGGCTTAGTTCTCCTATGGATACCAACGCATATTTGGAGCTTGGCACTGCATGTAAGGAAAGATTATACAAAAGCTGGTGTTCCCATGTTGCCTGTAGTTGCCGGCGAAAAAAGATCTGTTCAAGTGATAGCCGGTACGACTCTCTTAATGGTGGTATTTAGCATAATACCTTTCTTCTTGAATCAGTTTGGGTTGATTTACTTTATTACTGCCATTGCAGGAGGAATTATAATGATAGTCACCTCACTGTGGCTACTGATGAAACCAAGTGAGAAGGCTTCGTGGTTACTTTTCAAAATATCCAGTCCCTATCTGACGGCACTATTTGTTGCATTCATGGTAGATGCGATATTTCATTAACCATGATTTTCACATTCGTACAGTAATCTTGCTATAACCACGTGGGATTCCAAACTAAAAGGACTAATGGAATATACATTATTGCACAGTCGAGTAATTGATTCCGAGAAATGTCCCCGTTGGAAGCCACCTACCACAAAACAGTAATCCTTTGAATAATTGGATTCATTATTGTGCAAGATATCGCTCAATTTGGTTCTTGTTCCCTTTACAGAGAACCCAAATACTACTTGAGGTTTAATTATTTTCTGCACTAGATCAGTAAAACTCACATTTTCTCTAAGTTCTATTAAATCTGAACCCTCCGTACTCCTGGTTTTGTTAAAAATACTGATCATTAATCTTTCAAATCTGAGATAATTCTTTGGTATTCTCAAATCTTGATGCATGATTAGTAAGTTGTTGTCAAACGTAGATACGTAAACTTGCAATTTTTTCTCCTTATATAGAGGGGTAGATAGAGCTTCAACCAGATCGAAATGTACTATGTCCGGTCTGCCTCGTTTCCACCATTGCTTAATGTTTTGTTCCACCATTGCTCTATGATGATAACTAATGTCAAGGAGAATTTCGCTAGAATCTCTACCTGCTCTCTTGCAATGGTTCTTCACAGATGGATGGTTTCTGAGAGTTTGTGGTACCAGTTCTATTGCTGCTTCAATAATCACAAGTGAATACAATCAAAATAACAGAATTCGTATCGAAATATTAAATTTATTTCATAGCATTTTAATGCAAGATGACAACCAATATCTAATCGATAATTAGTCTGGATTGAATTGTATTGAATAAGAAGAATATTGAAAGAATAGCGACTGAAAGAATAGAAATATTGGTAGATAAAGCTTTGAACGAAATAAATAGCGATGAAAAATTATCTCAGACGTATGCAAAACTTGCCCTAAAAATCGGAATGCGTGTAAGAGTAAGAATGCCGTATTCTATCCATCAACTGTTTTGCAGAAAATGTAAACAATTCATAGTCCCTGGAGTTAATTCAAGAATAAGAATTGGTAGAAGCAGGGTAAAATGCATAAGAATTACTTGTATGAAATGCAATCATGTTTATCGGAAAATAATAGCGGTTTAATTTGATGGAATAGATTTCATTTCACTGAAGGCCGATAATTTAGAATAATTGCTCTTATTTCTTTACTATGTTAAAGATTATCAGTTAATTCATACCATTCTATCTATAATCTGAACTCGGCATTTTATTTTAAAAACTGACGGCGCATATTGGGATTATTTGTCTGTGTGTGCTCTAAAATTCTGACTAATTACGGAGCTGCTCGTTGAATATGTGGGCAATTTGAATAAAATGATTTATAAGGGAATTTCCAAGAATGTTATAGAATCTTATGGCTAAGGCTTATGATATTCCTGCCGATGATCTAATAACTCATTTGGCAGAAAATTTGAAAAAGGATAAAAAAATTGAGGCTCCTCAGTGGTCCCAATTCGTAAAGACTGGCTCTCATGTAGAAAAAATTCCACAGAATAGAGATTGGTGGTATATCAGGTGTGCATCGTTGTTAAGAAAAGTGTACATTAACGGTCCTATTGGCATTTCTGATCTTAGAAGCGAGTACGGAGGTAAGAAACAATCTGGCTACAATATTGCGCATCACAAGAAAGCTGGTGGTGCCATTGTAAGAAAGGCTTTGCAGCAGTTGGAAGGTGCGGGCTACATAACGAAAAAAAGCAAGGGGAGAACAATTTCTGATGAAGGGATGAAAAAGGTCGACAGAATGGCTACCGAAATATACAAGAATCTCGCAAACTCAAGACCAGAGCTCCAAAGATACGGCTAGTAATTATTAATTGTGGTTATAAATGTCTGTTCAACCATCTGATAATCCCGAAGAGGCGAAGCGGCGCGAGGCCGAAGCAATGATGAGACAAAAGGCACTAATGGTCTTGCTAGACCAGGATGCAAGACAAAGGCTTATGAACATCAGAATGGTAAAACCCGAACTAGCAATGGCCGTAGAAAATTATCTAATTACAGCAGCTTCTTCCGGAAAATTGAACAGGGCTTTATCAGACGAAGAACTAAAGCAGCTTTTGATAAACCTCCAACAGCCCAAAAAGAAATTTAGAATAAATCGTGCTTGATTTTCAACATTTTTGAAGTCCATCGTCTTGTAGGATATTTAAGCAAAGTTTACCAGATTAGCTAGTTCTTGTCAATCAGCTTCTTAACTTGTATTTCCTTTTCAATAGTGACTGGTCTCTCACTTCGTCACCATTGTTGTGATAGAAAGTTCCTGTTAATTTGGTGTGAGGGCTCCCGTTACTAATCTCTATATTCAGAAATTCAAATATAGTGAATGGGGTAGCGGTAAATGCTGCCCGACTCTCTAATCGGCAGAAGCCTTCTCCACCGATGCCTACTTTTGCGAAAACTATGCCATCAGATTGACCACTATAATTGGCAGTAAATTGATTTGATATTGTTGGTTTGGAACTATCACCAGAATTATATGAAATAAGACGCGTCCTCTGATAATTGTGATTGTGTGCCTGCCGTGCTAAATCAACACTATATTGTTCAAGAAGGGGATTATAGATATCCATCGTGTCCTTTTCGGCTGTATGTGTTGATGATGATGTGTAAAAAATACTTTCAAACACATAGGATTTAGCCAAGAAATAGTCTATTAAATGACTTTCGACAGGAGATGTGGTAATGATGTCTAAATTCCAAAGCTTCCCAGCGACTCTCATAGAATCGAGATTAATGTCATCAAATCTGTCAAACATTCAAAATAACAAGTTCAAGTGTCATTTTATAACATCTGAGCTATCTGTCGAACTATGCTTGAACTAGTCAATTCCGCATAGCAATTTAGAAGGTGGATGCTAAAAGAAATAACTATATTAGTCTAAGAACTTTTCAAAAAATTCATGAAAGCAGCAGTATTTAGAGAATATAGTCAAGATCCTCTGAAAGTTGTGAAAATAGACGACGTTGACACTCCCAAAATCAAACCCAACGAGGTTATGATGAAAGTGGAAGCAGCCGGATACAACTACAACGATCTTTGGGCAATTTGGGGTGACCCAGTCAAGGTACCACTACCACATATTTCAGGTAGTGATGTAGCAGGCACCATTGTTGAAGCAGGTAATGAAGTTTCAAAATTGAAAGTAGGCGATAGGGTGGTTTCTCATTCTAACATGAGCTGTAGGGTTTGTAATATGTGTACTTCGGGAAGAGAATATGATTGTAATGAACGACTCATTTGGGGTTTTCAAACTGGTCCGCTTTGGGGCGGCTTCTGCCAATATACTCATTTACCAGAAGTAAATGTCACCAAGATTCCCGATACCGTATCATATGAAGCAGCGGCTGCAGTATCAATGGTTGGCATGACTGCGTGGCATATGCTAGTAGGTAGAGCCAAAATAACACCTGGACAAACGGTCCTCGTCATGGGAGGTACTAGTGGGGTTGGAATGGCAGGTATTCAGATAGCAAAACTATATGGCTGCGACGTAATTGCGACAGCAGGTAATAAAGAAAAGATGGACAAATGTATTGAATTGGGCGCTGATCACGTTGTAAATCACAGAGAGACAGATTGGTATAAAAAAATCAGAGAAATAACAAATAAACAAGGAGTCGACGTTGTTTTCGAACATATTGGAAAATCAACTTTCCCACAGGAAGTTGGCCTTCTCAAGATGGGAGGGACTTTAGTGGCTACAGGAGCAACAACAGGATACGATTCGACTATTGATTTAAGATATTTATTCTTCAAGGGTACCAATCTTCTCGGTTCAACTCAGGGTACTAAAGCAGAACTAGAGCAGGTGATTCACTGGACAGCCAAGGGGAAGATTAAGCCACTGATTAGTATAGTTCTTCCGTTCTCGGATATGGCAAAAGGACACACCATGATGGCAAATGCAGAACAGATTGGTAAGATTGTGACAACACCTCAAAAACTCTAACTTTTTATTTTTTTAGTTCCTAAATGTTCAGGAGTTTATTGTTCATTCCTGGAAACAGTGAAAGATTCTTAAAGAAATCAGCAAGTCTTCAACCAGATATACTGTGTTTTGATCTAGAAGATTCCGTACCCTCAAATGAAAAGGAAGCAGCGAGACGTTTAGTAGCAGAACATCTTGCGTATCAAGAAGACAAGTTATCACCGATTTATGTCAGAATTAATTCAGTGGATTCTGGAATAATTGACGGTGATCTTGAAAGCATCATAGGAAATGGATTGGACGGTATTGTTTTACCAAAGATTGGTACTAGTAAGGAAGTAATGCAAGTAATTGACAAAATTCACATGATTGCATCAAAAAGAAAATTAACCTCCAGAATCCAAATCATTCCTTCAATAGAAACAGCAAAAGGAGTGGTTAATGCCAATTCTATCGCTTCAGCCCATGAAGACGTGGTAGCTTTGGTGTTTGGTGTTTTTGATTATTTATATGACATGAATATTGACTCTGAATATGATGAAACTATTAGTTACAACTATGCTAGATCAAAAATTCCCGTAGATGCAAAAGCTGCTGGAATAGATGCGTTGGACGGCATTTGGCAACAGGTTAGCGATCTTGATGGCCTAGCTATGGACGCTACAGTTGCAAAAAATCTGGGTTATTCTGGCAAGACATTGATTCATCCGTCTCACATTAATCCCGTACATGATATTTTTCGGCCCACCAAGAAACAAATAGAGTGGGCAAAAAAAGTGTTAGCATCTTTACAGGATTCTATTGAAAATGGGAATCCGAAAGGAGCAATACTTTTAGATGGTAAAATGATAGATGCCGTACATTACAAGCAAGCAAAGGCCGTATTAAAGGCAGCAAACCAATAAAATAATTAATCAACTTAATTGTAGTTTCTTTCAGAGGATTTGTAACTTGTCTAATAAATAATTTTCAAGGTTAACAAGGTTAATCGACGCTTATTAGTTCATTCTACAATATCAGTGTTGATGAAGTTTAGAAAAATTAATGACAAAAACAAATCAATTACGGAGAATAGTGATTACAAAATTGACTAATTCGTATGAATCGCTGATGGTTGCAAAGACTTGCAAGTCAAATACGTCTTCTGGAAAGGTTATCTATACTCTGGAAAATGCTGATTCCATTACTTATTTGGGTAAAAGAGATATTTTATTGAATCAATTGAGCGCATGTGAGAAATTGATTGCTTATGTAAGGGATAACAACGAACTAGAACTAATCCAGACAGAAATAAATGAATTAAGACTAATGTTGGATCTAGTGTCATAAACAAATTGACTTTTTATATCCGTCTCCGTAATTCTTGATGCTTCAACAAAAATAGGGTGAAAATCAAATTCCTAGAATACAGTCTATATACTGAACAGCTGCAATCTAAAGTAGTGTCAAGTTCACAATCACACAGAGATAGAATCTACATAGTTCGAGACATAATTATGAAGCTTGTCGAATATGGCCAGCTTAACCAGACTGCCCTAGTTAGTTTTTGTGGACTGAACTTAAAGAAGCATAGATCAATATTTGACAAAATGGAACTCAATGGTTTGATTTTTAGAACAGAAAAAACTTTAGGTAAAAGAACGGTAACTGTATATAGCGCAACTCAAAAAGGGTTGGACTTTTGCAGAAGTATTATAGAGCCGTACGAGAAACTTTTTCCAAGACCGGTTGATGTTAACGGACACTAATTCTGTTCTATTTTCATAACTGAATTTTATTTCCTGATTGTTGGTTAATTTTCGGAATCCTCGGTAAAGCTGTATTCGGATTCAATGCTCTTGCGAATTTCTTCCTTATTTGTGAGATAATTGGCATATCTCTTATTCCAATCACTAATCATACGATATTGCCGTAAACCTGCAACAATCCATACAGAAGAAATAGCAATTACTGATCCGAGTAATATTATTAACACAAACCCAAAATCATACTCTTTTTGAAGAATGGTAAAGAATGAAGAATGAGTTATTAAGAATGCAGAAAGTGCAATTGCAAGCGGAGCTAGTATGAGAGCAGATACAGAAACACCCTTGAGGATACTCTTTATTCCTGATATTTGGTCGATAAAGCCATCTATCAAACTCAAGATATCAGTACTGTTTGAACTGATATTTCCTTTATCGTCTTGAGACTGCGTCATAATCACCAATACAATAAACTGTATTATTTATATTCTGGTCAAGTCGTTCAACGGAGTCCCCTGGGAAATTTATCATTTTTTCTGCTCCAATAGTATCATTATACAAAATAACTGGACCGAAATACGGGCAATAAAATAACCTCTTTATGGAATTATGAAAATTGTCCATTTCACACTCACATTGCAAATCAAGGTTTTAGTTAATTAACTTGAGGTAACATAGTTCAATGAGGGTTATATTACTAAAGTGGTTTCAAATAATAATTCCTAATTTACTACTTTGAAATGAATGCGAAACCGCTAAAGCAAGTTCTGTCTTTTGCTTTGTAAGCTATAACAGTTATAAAGCAAGGAAAATTATTTGTATTCAGGTTTAGCTGTGTGAAAACCGATCTTCCTTACTATTCTCAATTAGTATCAATAATTAGAACATTAAAAACCATGAGATGGAATCTAGATTTTAGTTATTTCAGAAAGTGGATACTAATAGGTTTTCTATTAGGCGTAGTTGCGGGTCTTGGTGCAATTGCGCTTTTTCTATCGGTTGAATTTTTTACAGCTTTATTTCTCCAAATAGGAACAGGATATTCTCCACCATTGCCGGGAGGATTCCAAGACAATCTTAGCTATTCCCTATTAATCGAAAGACCTTGGCTGATACCAGTGATATGTGGACTTGGAGGTCTCTTAGTAGGATTGATAACAACCAGATTCTCGCCAGAATCTGAAGGTCATGGAACAGATGCTGTAATAGATGCCTATCATCATAAGAGAGGGAATATTAGAGGAAGAGTTCCTCTTGTGAAAGCTGTTGCTTCCTCTATAACGATAGGAAGTGGTGGGAGTGGAGGAACTGAAGGACCTGCTGGCCAAATTGCGGCTGCATTCGGATCGTTGATTGGTAAACTATTCAAATTAGATGAAGATGAAAGAAGAATTGCAGTAGCTGCGGGTCTTGGAGCTGGAATCGGAAGTATATTCAAGATTCCACTTGGAGGTGCGGTTTTCAGTGCGGAGGTATTCTACAGAAGAGATTTTGAAGTGAGAGCTTTAATTCCTGGTTTAGTCGCGTCTGTAACAGGTTATACCGTTTTTGGATTTGTCTTCGGATGGGATCGTCTATTTTCGATTCCACTTGATCTGGTGAAATATACTCATCCTGCTTCGCTCATTCTTTATGCCATTGTAGGATTAGCTTCGGCAGCAGTAAGTGTTGTCTATGTAAAGTCATTTTATATAATATCTGATTATTTTAGCAGAATTCGAATCCCAAAGTATCTAAAGCCAGCTGTGGGAGGCGTTCTAGTAGGAATGATTGGGATAGTATTCCCTCAAATTTTAGGTACCTCATACGGATGGTTGCAAATTGCAATTGACAAGGATTATTCTTTGTTGCCACTATACATTCTTGGTACCGTAATTGTTCTCAAGATTTTGGCTACTTCATTGACAATTGGTTCTGGTGGAAGTGCAGGTGTTTTTGGACCTTCCCTAGTAATAGGAGGATTGGTTGGAGCGTTCATTGGTACAGCATTTCACTTAATAGGGTTATTTACTTGGATTGATGTTTCGTCTGTCATAATTGTGGCAATGGTTTCTTTCTTTGGAGCAACAGCAAAAACACCAATCTCATCAATTATTATGGGAAGTGAATTGACGGGAGGATATGCACTTTTGGCACCAATGATGCTAGCTACATTTATTGCATACATCATGTCCGGTCAGCATAATTCAATATTTCGAAGTCAGGTACTCAATAGATCCGATTCGCCCGCGCACAGAATGGAATACCAGCGTCCCATCTTGAGTGATCTATATGTAAGAGATGTGGTCAAGGACGCGATAAATAAATTATCAAAGGATGTTTCGATTGAAGAAACCCTACAAATAATGAATCGTAACAATAGTAAAATGATACTCGTTGTTAATGACGAAGATATATTACAGGGTGTAGTATACAAACACAAGATATTTGAATTTCCCGAAGAATACCGTAAGACGGTTAAGTTAGAAAGTATAATGATTACGGATCCCTTTTTTGCGTATAGCTCTGACTCGCTTCACGACGCATTAGTAAGACTATCCTCAAATGATCTTCAAGAAATGCCAGTGTTATCAAATGAAGAGAGCAAGGTTATCGGAATTATTACGATATCAGATTTAGTAACACTCTATAAAAAGGAGGTACAAAAGATAACCAAAGTCATGAACCGATCAAATATTGATGCAAAAAATGATGAAATGAATAATATGAATAATCAGTTTAGAAAAAAACCTGTTGATTCAAAAAAATAGTGACATAAACAAATTATTTTACAAATGTAATTTTGTATCTGGACATCCAATAAATGAAATATTGAATTAGAAATGGCCTTAGTATAGAATCAATAAATAGTGAAAAATAATTACGCTCAATTAGTTAATAGGTCATCAATTCTTAATCCTGCTTTGTTTTTGTCAGAGCCTCCACAATTTTTGGCTGGGGGGAAGATACAACTTTACATGGATTAGCCTTAATTTGATAAAGTAATTTTATACTGTTGTCGACAAGATCCTTAACTGACCTGTTAATGTATCGGGATTTTGAAAATTGAATTACATTATTTTCCATATCCTCTGCGGTCCAACCTCTACTCCAGCCCATAAATGCAAACGGAGGCAATGAAAATCCAAGCTCGGTGAAAAACATCATCATATTTCCTGCAACATGTTGTATATTGTCTTGTCCTCCAGTAATAATAAAACATGCAACCTTATTTTTGACAAGCACACGATCGTGAAGTGTGGTCTGATTTTGTACGCAATTTAGTCGTTCTATCATTTTATGGTATAATGAAGATGCATTACCCCATCTTATTGGCGTAGAGATAATTACAATATCCGCCCAGAGTATCATCTTTCTATAAACTTCATTCATCCCATCGTTTTCATCCATCTCTGAAATCGAGCAGGGCCACGTACATGCCTGTTCATTAATGCTGTAATACCCTTCACAGTGTCTGAATTCAAGATCTCTGAGTCTTAGGAGAACTGTGGATGCCTTGTATTTTTCCTTTGCATAGGACAGTGCTTTATTAAGCGATATTTCAGAAGTAGAATCTCTTTTCAAATTGTCGTTCATATTTGTAGTAGATATTCCCAGAATGTTCAATGAATTAGTTGTGGTCTGAAATTCAAGCTCTATTAGATCCTTCAACGGGCTATCATATTTTTTCTTAGACGAATAAACGATAGGTTGACTTGAAACAAAGATCTTTCCATTAACTATTCTGACATCAAAAACCGATTGTTGTTCATCGTAACCAGGAGGTGCCTTTCCATTCGAGATATTATATTCCCACCCATGCCATGGGCAAGTAACATAAAAGCCATCGTATTTTTTTTCTATCTTTCCCTTTGCAAGTGGACCACCCTTATGCAGGCAACTATTGCCCAATGCGGTAATCCTGTCACCTATGTTAAATAACACAATATCTTTACCCTTTACAGAAATTACTTTACTTGTTCCATTGGTTAATTCGTCTTCCCTAATGGTCTGTACAAATCCCATGGAAATTATTGCAAGTTGAAGTTATTATAGTGTAGCTAATCACAGGGGAGATGATAATTTCATGAGGTTATGCAGATATAACCTTACTTATCGCAGATTATGAAATATTTTTATTTGCGATAGCAATTGTTTATCAATACTTTATGTTCACTGGTATCGTAGAAGGTACTGGAATTATCAAATCAATGGTCAAAATAGATGACAATGATAAAGCCGCCGACAATAGGATCGAAATAGATCTAGGAAAACTGAGCAAGGGTCTAGAAGTAGGTGACAGTGTAAATGTCAATGGAACATGCCTCACCGCAACACGGATTTTGAAAAGCGTAGCGTATTTTGAAGTCGTAAAAGAAACCATGAAACGAACTGCTTTAGGAATCTTGAAAGTTGGAGATAAAGTAAACCTAGAAAGGAGTTTGAGGATAAACGATAGACTTGAAGGGCATATTGTCTTGGGTCACGTAGATGGCGTTGGAAAAATAGAAGATATCAGGAAGATTCCCTCTGAGACCAAAATGTGGATAAATATGAGCAAGGAGATATCAAAGTATTTGGTACCAAAAGGTTCTGTTGCACTAGATGGCATAAGCTTTACCATTGTTGATGTCGCAGATACAAGATTTTCAGTTGCTTTGGTCCCTCATACACTTGCCGTTACCACTTTTAAAAATAAGCGAAAAGGAGATAAAGTTAATATTGAGGCAGACATTTTAAGCAAGTATGTCACAAAATTATTACCACATTCTTAGTTATTACCAGAAAAACAGTAACCTTTTTAATTGTAGATAGTGTTTTGAAACCAGTGAAATCAATTGAAGATGCTATACGGAGCCTAAGGGAAGGGAAATTTGTCTTGATTCATGATAGCGAATCTCGAGAAAACGAGGTTGATATGGTGAAACCTGCTCAATATGTTAACGCACGTGATATAGCAACAATGCGAATTGATGCGGGCGGACTAATATGCTTGGCCATATCAGGCGAAATTGCATCAAAATTAAATTTGATATTTATGCATGATTTGCTTCATTTGGCTTCCAAGAATTACTCATCCTTATCTAAAATGATAAGTTCTATTGCCCCCTACGGTGATCGACCTTCATTTTCAATTACAATAAACCATATGGATACCTTTACAGGTGTAACAGATAAAGATAGAGCCCTTACAATTATGAAAATGGCAGAAGTATGTTCTGATATAGATAATTATGGTAGGAATGAGTTTTTTGAGAAGTTTCGATCTCCAGGCCATGTACCTTTACTAATCGCTGCAAACGAATTGCTTAAGGAAAGATCTGGTCATACCGAATTATCTATCCATTTAATGAAATTGGCAAATATGGTCCAATCGGCCGTAATTTGTGAAATGCTCGACTCTGAGACAGGTGATGCATTAACAGTTGACAAAGCAATGGAATATTCTTCAAGATTTAATATCCCCTTGGTCGAATCCCTTCAAATTAAAGAATCATATGTGAATTGAATATATTTTGAGTAAAATAAGGTTAGGTATAGTCGTAGCTGAGTTTAACAAAGAGATCACTAATGAAATGCTTAAAACAGCCATATCGCATGCAAAGAAGTTAAACTTGCATATTGTAAAAATATGTCATGTACCTGGAACATTTGACATGCCTTTGGTTGTCGAAAAACTATTGAAAAAAGAACAAATTGATGTGGTAGTCACTTTAGGTGCAGTCATAAAGGGAGAGACAGGCCATGATCACGTTATAGCAAATAATACCGCTAGATTACTTTCTGATTTAGCTTTAAAGTATCAAAAGCCAGTCACACTCGGAATAACGGGACCTGATATGACACTAAAGCAGGCCAAGCAAAGAGCCAGAATTGTTCCCAAGAGAGGAGTCGAAGCTGCATACAAAATGGTAACGAGATTGTTGGAATTCGAAGACAATTAGGACAAGGGTAGTCAACAATGACCATTCAAATTACCATAATAAAGATCGAGGGTTATGGTCCATGGACATTAAAATTGGGAAGCGATAGGGAGGCCCAATTACAAATATTCCAAGCAAGTTTCTATAGCGATTTGCAAGATCTTTTCACTAAGAGGAATTGTATCTTATACTTTAATAGATTTGATGAACTAATTGCAATTAGTAACGGATTATCCATTAATGATCACTTATTTATTGAACAGGAAATTAACAATATGTACAAGGGTATTGAGATTTCAATGGCTATCGGAATAGGCAAAACTCCTTTGGATGCAAACATTGCAGCACACAATTCACGTAAAAACAACACATTGGTCAAAAATAGCAAATTGGTATATGCAAGTGAACAAATTCAATTAATGTATAATAATTCAGTAAAATCACCCATGGATTTGTTTGCTCAAGTTTTACACATCGATATAGATAATTCCACCAAAGTTAGTAATATGCTCTCCCCATATGAAATTACAGCAAGAGTCACGGAGGTGTTTTCAAAGCTTATTCAGATGTTTATCGAACAAAAATCCATGACATTTTTTCTCGGTGGTGATAACTTTATGGTGATTTCTAATGCTGTTTCTAAAGAGAAAGTAACCGAAATAATTAATAAAATCCAAGACTCTCAAAATGTCAAACTAAACTGTGGGATAGGTAGAGCTGTTACCGGTAGAAAAGCAGTACAAGCTGCAACAGAGGCCTTGGATACAATCCGAAGTCTTAGAGATAAAGGTATACTTCAACCTGTTTATGAAATAGAATGGCACTAAATATTAGGAACATTAGTCTATTCATAGGCGAAAATCTTGAATACATTGATAATGGATATATAGTAGTCAAAAATGGAATAATAGAAAGTGTCGGCACAGGAGATTATAAGGGAAGAACGTACGGCGCAATTTATGATGGAGAAGGCATATTAGCTATTCCTGGATTTATTAATGCTCATACACACATTGGTGATTCCTTTGGAAAGGACATTGGAGTTGACTCAGCATTTGAAACAAGGATCCATCCGATTTATGGTATCAAAAATAAGATCCTGCGAAATAGCGAAAGAAAGCATTTAGTCAACTTTATGAGAAGTTCTGCAATGTCCATGATGAGAAATGGCATGGTTGCATTTGCAGATTTCAGGGAGGGCGGACTTGAAGGAATAGACCAAATTAAAGAAGCAATATCAGGATTATCAATAAAAGGTATTGTATTAGGCAGACCAGAATTTTACCATGACATATCGAAAGATTTTGTCAAAAATCCAAAATTGCCCCCAGATGTAATAGAACTTGTTTTTCAGATTGCCGGCGTAGCTGATGGGTTGGGCATAAGTGGAGCTAATGAGAACACAGATAATTCATTGATTGAGTATGAAAAAGTAATACATAAAAATTCTTTGGAAAAAAAAATTTTGATAGGTATCCATGCTGCTGAATCACTTGAAACAACAAAGAAATCAATTACTGTAACAGGTAAAAGCGAGGTTCAAAGAATAGTATCAAACCTCTTGCCAAATTTTGTTGTTCATTTAACACATGCATCTGATGTTGATATTGAACTTGTTGCTAGAAAAAAAATTGGAATTGTTGTTTGTCCTAGAGCAAACAGTACCCTTGGAGTTGGAATACCAAGAATTGCCAAGATGTTAAGTTCAGGATGTTGTGTTGGTATTGGTACAGACAACATTATGATTAATTCTCCGGACATGTTTCGGGAATTAGATTATATCTGGAAAGTGTCCCGGACATCAGCGGGTCGGCCAATTCCAGCAAGAGAAATCTTGAAAATGGCCACAATTAACGGAGGAAAAATACTCGGCATAAATTCTGGAGCCATAATGACTGGCAAGGCAGCGGATATTATATTTATTGACAAAAACAATTTGGATATTTCACCCATGCATGACCCTCATGTTTCCGTAATACACAGAGCAAATGCAAACTGCATTCTCAATGTTATGATAAATGGTAAATTTGTTGATGGAGATGAATTTAGTTGTATGTAATCCTAAACGCAGCAATGTCAATAGATGGTAAGATTACTACTAGGAAAAACGATTCGTCAATTTCTTCTAAAATTGATTGGGTACGTGTCCACAAGTTAAGGTCGACTGTAGATGGTATAGTGATTGGGATATCAACTGTCTTGAAAGATGATCCTATGTTAAATGTAAGATATGCAAGAGCGGTAAAGAATCCCGCAAGAATTATTATTGATTCAAAAGCAAGAATTCCATTAGACTCTAGGATTATGAGATCATCAAAGAAAATTCAAACATTCGTGGCCGTAACTCATGATGCTTCTTTAAAGAAAATTAAAGAAATAGAAAAGAAAGGTGTAAAAGTATTAGTAATGGGTAGAGAAAAAGTGAACTTCATAAATCTATTCCAACATTTAGAAAAGTTAGGTCTCAAAAAGATACTCGTCGAGGGAGGAGGAGAAATTAACTGGTCTGTCTTAAAATTGGGTCTTGTCAATGAATTAATTGTTACGATTGCACCGATAGTAATTGGCGGCAGAGATGCAAAGACATTAGTTGAGGGTGAAGGTATTTCCTACATCTATAATGCAATTAGAATGAAGCTGGTAAAATCAATAATACAAGACAAAAAAGAAATTGTTTTAATCTATAGTCTGAGATGATATTTCTTCTTTGGAGCTAATATCCAATAAAATCTGTTCTATCTTGTATCTTAAAGCATCCTTAACCTTTTCATTATTTACCATATTTAGGGAATTTCTGCAGTTTGGACATTTGAAGAATAGTTCCATTGCGTAATCGAATTTTATTCTTGGACAATTTGTACTCCCACAATGGTAAAATTCTGAGGATTCTTCATATTCCAATCGTTTCTGAAGCCTGTCCAGAATCTTTTTTTTCTGATTTTCTATAAAGTTTTCCGCTTGATCTCTTTTTGCTCTCCATCGATACACAAACCATCCTTTTTTTTCGTCCTTGACTCGAATACCCGTAATTAATGCTTTACCAAACATGTCATACAACACTTTTCTGATTATATTAATTCGCATTCCCGTAGCTCCAGCTATTTCCTCATCAGTAGCATCTTCTGTATTCAATAAGGCCCTTGCAACTTTATGATATTCTTCCCCGCCTATCAGATTGGCTATCTTGACAAATGGATCTTCATTTTCGGTTGAGTGCATTCACATTATAATACGTCTTTTTTAGTTATATATTTACCGTTAATCTGCGGAAGACCATATTTTTGATAAACAGATGATATAGTTTCGAGTTCTAATTTGCCCAATCATAGCAATCGAAAACTATTCCTATAGCAGGATATGTTATTACAAATAGTATAAAAACCATAATTCACTACATTAATAAATACTCAAAATGCCCAGAATAATCGCAATTTATTCTGATATTTAATCCAATTTTATAGGAGCCATATATTATTAATTACCATAATATAGAATATTTACTACATGATGGGTTCTTTAATGACTTTTAGGCCACCATCTTCCCTTATCTGTATGCCCATTATTTCTAGAATTCTTTTGGCATCAGTCTCTCTTTCTCTTTCTATAATATTCCTCGCCATTTTTAACCTATATCTTGGTATCCAATGCTGTCCTATCTTATATTTACCACGAAGATCAACTGGAACGACCTTCAAAACTGCAACTTCCCTAACTGAGCCCATGTTTGAAGTAAGAGGTTCATAGCCTCCCTCTTTTTGATATTTCTTCATTAATGCATTCAAAGCAATTGCCTTTTCATCAGTACTTTGAACAACAGATGCCGTTCCTTTGATAACTACGCTAATGTACAATGTATCAGCCTGTGAAGCGTCGGTTGGATGAAAATAATACGATGGCAAAAAACAAACATAAGAATCAACCTCAAATCCGACCTTTGAGTTTCTGTTGATGTTGTGAATTTTTTCTCCGATTGGGTAAGAGTGCATATATATTGAACCAAAATTTTTAGTATCTGACTGAGTATCAATCTGATTATTCCGAACATAGGCAAAATTCATTGGTATTATCTGCGGATAGCCATTTTCATCAATAGACGCAACCCTACCAACTTTTTCTTCATTGAGAAAGTTAACGATATTAGAGAAAGATTTTATTTCTAATTTTGGTATAAGTTGCACATAAAGATCTGGTCTGCAGTAGTATAATTAAATTACTAAATTTATTCTTCCTTATTTTCAACCACGGAACAAGTTATCCGAAAATTTTTTAATTGTCGTCTTTAATCATAAGTATGAAAGGTAATAGAACGGCACTGGTCACCGGATGTTCTTCTGGAATTGGATACGCTACTTGCCTCTTATTGGCTCGTAACAACTTTAATACATATGGCTCTGTGAGAGATTTGTCGAAAGCTAAAAAAATTCAAGAGGTAATTGATAAAGAAAAACTCCCTATGAAAATAATACCTCTTGACGTAAACGATCCAGAGTCTATTAGAAAAGCTATTCGAGACATTCTTTACAATTCGGGAAAAATCGATGTTCTAATCAATAACGCCGGTTATGGTATGTTTGGTCCGATTGAAGATATTACAATTGATGATATCAAGCTACAATTTGAGACCAACTTTTTTGGAGTAATCAGACTTATTAAGGCAATAGTTCCCATTATGAGGAAACAAGGATACGGAACCATTGCTAACATTAGTTCAATGGTCGGGAGATTTGGAGTTCCCCTTAACGCTGCATATGTGTCTAGTAAATTTGCAATAGAAGGTCTATCTGAATCTATTTCATATGAATTAGCGGAGTTTGGTATAAAGGTTATAGTAGTTGAACCTGGAGTTGTACAAACTAATTTTTTTCAGAATCTAAAGATTAAAGGTATTGATACCAAGTCTGCATATCATGAATTAATGAAAAAGAGAGTTTCATTCCTAAAAACTGCAATGAAAAATAGCCCTACTTCAAGCAGACAAGTAGCAAATACCATACTACATGCATTGAATTCTAAGCATCCTGATTTTAGATATGTGATTGGAATGGACGCTAAAAATTCTATTCAAAAGAAAGAGTCTCTATCCGATAGAAAATTCATGAAATGGGTAAGTGATGGTATATTTCAGGCAAAGCCCTTTTCAAGATAAATACTCGAGGTTAAGAGACCTTATCATAATATTTACGTACTCGAACAATCACGGGATCAAGATACCTTGAAAATGAAATTGACAAAAGCGAAATTCCAACACCAAGTAATATACCACCTACGGCATCAAACAAAAAATGATCACCTACATAAATTCTTGAAATACATACGAGTGCTGCTTCACCTGCCAGTATTAACGAAAATAAAAGCTCCTTTTCCTTTCTGAACAATATTAACAGAATCGCTGCACCGCCACTAACGATAGAAGCATGACCCGAAGGATACGAAAAATCATTCTTTGGAAGAATATCAAGTTCCTTGACTTCTATTGATGGACGAGGTCTTTCAAAAAGATACTTGAATAATGTGTTTAGAGGCATAATTATCAAAAAAGAAATTACTATGATTATGGCAATTTTTTTCCCTTTCCAGCCCGTAAATATACTCATAAACACAATTACAGCTACCCAAACTATTTCTCTTCCATACGTTGACAACACTATCATAAAGTGGTCTATTAAGTTGGAATGAGAATCATAGATAAAAGATGACATTGCTTTATCAAATTCAATAACTCCCTGGTTTGGATATCCTACTTTAGGTGAAAGAATTACCCCTATTATTATGAATGCAGCCATGCATATTATAGACGTAAAAATATATTTCAACACAAAATCATGAGATTCGATACAATATATTTCATTTTTAGATCAAATAAAGTATAATAAACCGCCTTTATTGCCAGACAATTCCTCAATCTGTAGGACAGTTTTGTCTTTAATTAATGATTCGATATAGTTTTTGAGCATGCCAGTTTACTCTATTTTTATTTTCTTTCTCTATGATTTCTAAAAATCTGATAAACTTGTTTGCCTTGATTTACTTTGTGGTTTCCAGTTGAATCTTTTCTCTAATTGTAATTGATGATTTATTTTTTCTATGTCTACGTTTTCATGGGATAATTTTTCCATGTCCATATTGCCTCTGAAGATATCTACAGTTCCAGTCCATATCCTCCATAATGGTTATTTGCTGCCACTATTGCTGCTTTGACATCTTTTTCGTTTTGCATTATCTCTTTCAATTTGCCAGCCCAATTTCTAATTTCTTCTATCCTATGAATTTGAATTTTACCAAACTGGTCTTCAGCTAACCTACGGTCTACTATTAATCTAAGATACACGAAATCAGATGTTACTATTGGAGGAGTTTGTAATCTATCCATTTGACTCCATACCATTGCAATATTATTATTTTTAAAAAAGCTGTATCAAGTCATTAAACCAAGATGCATGTCGTACTTCAACAGCGTATCTGAAACTATCCTCAAAGAAAAAATCATAATTGCTGAAATCTTCCAACCCTTCTTTGAGTTTGTAAGAAGGAGGTAATCCTGCGGTTCGTATTCAGTTTTTATGATACTTCATGTACTGCGATACATACCAAGTAAGATAATGTTTGCGGTGTCGGATTCCATATCAATAGGCTAATTCATAGAAATAGTAATAATAGGAGGATCCTCTTTTACGTTCTTGATATCAAAGTTTGATCGCTTTTCTTTAAGAATTCTAAAAATAATTGCAAATAATTCTCTGTAACTAACCCCATATTTCTGTTCAAGTGATGATGGATCGGAAAAATCAATCGTATTAGTTTTGTTCTTAAATAAATCCAGAATTCTTCTTTCGTTGTCATTAGAAACTCTAACTGGCTGTAATGAAAACTTGTCTTTTAAGTTGTCCAACGAGAAATAATATCCTGAGTCCTTGGATCCCGAGATTTCCAACTTTTTTGCATTATCAAGAAAGGCAAAATAGGATTTATTGATCATTACAAGTAAAGTTATGGAGTTAATCAAAAAATCATAAATATCTGATGGACGAGCCCTCCTCAGAACTTCTACTTTATTGTGGGATGATGTAAGATTAAATTTAAAAAAACTTTGCATATATGATGCCATCATCGCATAATTCCATCCTAAGAAAACATGAGAAAATGTATGTTCCCAGTTATCAGACCCGATTCCTGGACCTAGTAATATAGGATAATATTGATGTCTATTCAGGTAAGTTAATTCATTTCCAACAAATTCAAATGCATATCTTTTATCTTTAACTGGATTTTTATTAATATATTCGTGTAATTTTATCGGAATTCTTTGCATGCGGTGATTTCTATCGCCATATTGTAACAGGAATACTGAATAAATGAAATCACGGAGCTTGGTCTCAATCATACATGTTGTTTTACTGATTACTGACGGATAATCTTGATTTGCAAAATCTGACCTAGCGGCATTAAGCACTTCTATCTCTTTGTTCTTAGGTCCCACATAAGGGATAGGCAAAATGTCGGTTTTGTAAATCTGGTCTGAAAGAAATTTGAAAATCTCGATAAATAGACTTTGATAGGATCCATATAGATACGTGCTACTGGGTTCAGGCAATTTTCCCTGACTTCTATGCACCTGTATGAAATCATGCAAAGATTGGGGAACATACCAAAAATCATTCCAGAATTCAGAAGGGTTGACCGAAATACCAGTAAAGTATGCCACCGCTTTCGTTATTGCATCAATTGAATCTTTACAATCTTCTTCCATTTTATTATAACTAGCATGTATATATGGAGCACTTATTTCTGAAACAATCCGCTTATGGATATCAAATGAATATTCAAGCCAATATTTGACATCAGAGAACTTAGCATCACTCTTTTTGTTGATATAGTTTCTCAACTTTTCATATTCACTAATTTCACTCCTTTCCGGCAAAGCTATCTCAAATGCGGCACTATCCAATCTTCCCTTGAAGAGCTTCAAAAGATAGTCGTTGATGGAAAACGAATATTTGTTCCAAACTATCTCATTGAATTCTCCAAAGTCCTTAGATACTGCCCAAATAGCGGCTGAGCCATCCTTCTTTATTTTAGAAATCAAACCTGCATTTCTCAATAACATGAAGTAATGAGTTTTATCTTTATAAAGTTCGGAATCCTCACTATATCCCTTGTTGTTGCAAACTTTGATTAGTAGTTGAAGGCATTCAGTCTTATCTGTTGGAGATAGTGAAGAATTCAGTATTTCATTAAAATTTTTGTTTACACTGTGATCCTTTAGAATTTCAATAATATTTCTAAAAACTTTACCTGAGATCGAAACAGGATTGGAAATTAAGATATCAAAATTGCCGCTTTCGAAGCGACTAAGACATTCTTTTATGAATTCTCTAAATGTAAATCCTTTTCTAGACTCCAGTGTCCGATAGACTTGTTGAGCAAAATCCAATTTAATCCATTGACGTTTTTTCTTGTCGAATGAGAATGCTGTTAGTCTTTCATTAAGCATATCTAGAGCATTTTCCACGGTGGGCTTTGGCATTTCTTCTTCCCGGCTTACCGAACCTGAATATATTGGTTTGCTTAGTTTTTCTTTCCAATCAGGTGGTGCCGAAATAAAGAATCCAACATTGGGTAATTGTAATTCTCGTGTTAACTCTGCTTTAAAGGTCTGAAGATGGTTAAGGAATTTTAAAGCTACATGCTCGTAGTCAGGTAATTTGTATATGTCATCGATTAGTATTACAAATCCCTTACAGGGTTTTCTTTTCTCAATTGATTTGAAAATAAATGTTATTGAATCGTCAATATTCATAGAGTTGAGTTCAGGAGCAATGTCAGTACCGGTTAAGCTATAATAGATATTTTCTAGTTCTCTGACTAATTTTTGCTTGAATTTAATAAGAAAGTTTTGATAGTCCGGTTCGGCGGAAAGTCTTATCTGTGCTGGGTAAATGGTTTTCTGTATTAAAGGATCTTTCAAATATTCAAAGAGGGTATTTTTCCTGTTCTATTAGAAAAATGTCTGATTTCGAACTTGATTCAATTTATGTATAATGTATGGATGATTATTAATTGATACCATCGCGAGGTTTTTCTTCATATTCCTATAGAACATGGTGTTACTGTTTAGAGGTAGCCGACTTTAGTGTGGCCTGTTTCCAAGAGTGATTCTCCTTTCATGATATCAAGAACCACTTGTCAAAAAGTTAAAATCCTTAATAATTCATTTCAATTTAATGCAAAAGTGCAGTAGATGCAATAATGATGCGAAGGTCACATATTCTTGTGATCATACCAATAATCTCGAGATGTGCCCAGAATGTTATCAACAAATTCATTGGGAAATGACTTGATCAACTTATGTGGCATATTCATGGATTCTCATATAGTTAGCTAAATTTTATGGTTCATAATTATCTCTTATTTATTATGGCCAAAAAGAATAATACTAGAATAGAAAGGGCCATTGAAGGTAACACAATATCGGTAAATGGATTGTCCAATGACATTGTATGTTCTAGGTATTCGTAAAATAGGAAGATACCAAAAAGAAGAAATGCTACAATAGCATATATGAGTTTTCTTAAATGTGTGTTTCTGTAGGCAGAAATAGACAGAGCTATTAGCATAGCTGCAAAGATGGTTCCGATTACATACAGTATATCTTCTATTATCTCAAATAATCCATTTTCAAGAACAAAAGATTCCAAATTTCACACTACAGCTACTTATTTTTCTTCGGCTTCGGATAAAGAGAGGAACATTTCAACCAGTCTACTGCTCCATTTATTCCAAAGATTCGGATGGTGTTTCTTTAACAGTTCAACTATATATCTAGAATCGATTGAATTATCACGGAGCTTGTATCTCTTGAACTTTCCTTCCTTCACTTCGTCTATTAAATTTAGATGAATCAAACGCCTTACGTGCCAGATTATAGAAGGTGCCGAGATACCCAATTTTCTAACAATATCCGTTTGTGTGGGATATCCTTGGTCAGCAATAAACAGAATTATTTCTCGCGGAGTTTCTTGGTTTAACACCTGAAGAAGAGTCTTCTCATCCTCTTGAAAAGCACCGGATTGAAAGTGTAACTTATAAAGACCTTGTCTGGTTGAGGTAATCTTGCCACCTTTCTGAAGCTGATAAGAGTGATATTGAACTGAGCCCATCGATAAATCCAGCTCATTTCTAATCTGACGGAGATAACAACCAGGATTTGTTTGGATAAATCGAAATATCCTTTCTTTGTTTGAATTTGATTCCTTTTTTCGCATACCTGCCTCGACTCTCCCTGAATTGACATCATTAATCTATTCTGACTATTAATTGATTCCATTTATCACTCTTATGTTATTTTAAAAGTACAATTCTCTAACTATCATCGATGCTTTCTTATTTCAAAGTATTAACTCGACTAATGTACCTATTAATTCTCTTCTCCAAGAACTCTAACTGTGATTCATTAATTTTTCCTTTGCGATGTAAAAAATTCAAATCCCTTTGGATTTGTTCTAATTGTTTTATACATTCTTCCCTATTGTTTTTCGACAACATTTCGTATGTATAG
>DATIFZ010000066.1:0-4762 GCA_035454925.1 Nitrososphaeraceae archaeon | reverse complement strand
CGTGAGTTGAGATGGAGTATCGTCAGTAGTATTATCAGATACCGTGAGTTGAGATGGAGTATCGTCAGTAGTATTATCAGATACCGTGAGTTGAGATGGTATCAATTGGCTTGTTTCATTCTGTGAAAGATTAGAAATTCCAGTTTCTTTATTGATCTCACTTGTTGTCTGTCCTACGATAACACTAAATGAAGCTTGTCCAGTATTTCCCGATTTATCTGTGGCCTTACAATTTACTTGGTTAAGGCCTAATGGAAACATACTTCCCGATGGAGGGTCGCATGTTGCTATGGTGCTACCGTCAACTGTGTCTGAAGCATTGGCCTCATATGTTATTTTTGCCCCTTGAAGATCATCAGCTTGTTTTAAAATGCTATGTGGAACTTTGAAACTAGGAGGAGAGATGTCCTTTACTGTAACATTAAACATTGCATAGCTTACGAGGCTGGTGACAGGGTCCTTGGCGGCACAAAGTACTATGGTGCTTCCCATAGGAAAAGCGCTTCCACTGGCGGGATTGCAATATACAGATATTTTATCGGAGTTGGAGCTTGTAGCATTAACTGCGAAATTTACCTGCGTCCAGGAAGGGCCAGTAGCTCTTGCATTAATAAATGGAGGGGCCTTGACTAACGGAGGTTGCTTATTTGTCGCTTTATCACTCTGAGCGAAGCCAACTTGAAATATAATTACATTATATGATAAGAATAAAATAACAACAAAACATGCAATGAATTTTCTACTTATCATAAATAATTGCACAATGAATGAAAATGGTTTGCTTTTATATCTTTTTTTCTTGAGCTGTTTTAAGACCATTGTAGTTAACTAAGGCTTAGATTTATGTTATTCAATATTTTTTTCAATAATACTTCAAAAACTCTTAGTTTTTGCGTTAATTGCTAGTGATATCTAAAATATATAAGGTTGGCAAGTTTTTGTCAAATCTCTTTCTCAGTTGAATAAATTAGAAAATCAAAAAGTGGGAAATAATTTTCATACGGGTGAAATATAGTATTCAGATTCACAATCATCTAAAACATCAATTAATTTCGAGAAGCTTGCCTTTTATTAATTATTGATATAAAAGTTGGAAGAGTCAGTTAAGTTACCTGTTCTAGATGAGCTATCCACAAGTAGTCTTACCTGATTGTTCTGTAAGCATCAGCAATCTGCTTTTTAATTGCGTCCAATTTTGATGGGCTGTCAATCACTTCTGTACTTGTAGATTCATTTCTGCCTCTCTTAACAGAAATTAATAGAGAATCATTTCTGGGCTGTATGTCAACAAAGGTTCTAAAATTCAATGTTTTAGCATAAGCTATCCTGTGCGGTCTTGTTTCTTCAATGACATTGTCACCCAGTGATTTTATATAAGCACGTAGTGTAAGTAATAATTCTCTCGTTTGTTCTTCTAATCCTTCTAAATGCGTATCAAAGGAAATATCTGATTTATTCGCATAAATGCCAAATTTGCTCATAGCCATAGATCATTCTCCACGCTATTTTAACCATGTCAATAGCAAAGGTGAATTTCGCAAACGAATATCTAAAACTAAATTTAGTTAGATATTCGCAGTTTGTAAAAATTGAAATAGCGTACTAATATTTCAACCATTTGATTGATAAATATTTCACAATTTTTGAAATCATATGCGGTATACGTACTTCTTATTTTTACCCCTATAGCGGTTATTCTAGAACTGTTACATGTGGGATATGTTACTTTGTTTGTAATAACCACTATTGCTTTGATCCCTCTTGCAAAATTAATAGGTGATTCCACAGAACATCTATCTACTCATTATGGTTCAACTCTAGGTTCTCTTATCAATGTAACATTCGGAAACGCGGCTGAAATAATAATTGCAGTAGTTGCTATTAATGCAGGATTACTAGAACTTGTTAAAGCGTCAATAACTGGTTCTATTCTTGGTAACATAATGCTTATTTTTGGATTGAGTATGATTGCTGGAGGATTGCGGCACAAGGAACAACTATTTAATAAGGAAAATGTAGGCCTGCAATCATCATTAATTTTCTTGGCACTGATTGGTTTGGCAATTCCTACAATCATGTCAATTACTATTTTGAATGCAGATTCTGAAGGTCAAGCAAAAATACAAATACTAAGCGACTCGGTAGCTATCTTGTTACTATTTGTTTATGTCGTGGGTATTGTCTTCACATTTTTTACACATAAATACCTTTTTGTCTCACCCCATAGTAATACTTCTGAGAACAAGATGAGACAGAATCACAATCATTGGAGCAAAAAGAAATCGTTTTTTATGTTGGGAGTAAGTATGATTGGAATCATAGTGGTGAGCGAAATCTTGGTTGGATCAGTAGAAAAAACAAGCAAGGAATTTGGCTTTGGTGAGATGTTTGTGGGCGCCGTAGTTGTGGGAATCGTAGGTAACGCAGCAGAGCATAGCAGCGCAATTGTTCTTGCGAGAAAGGGAAAAATGGATCTATCAATAGGAATAGCTGCGGGCTCCGGAACACAGATTGCATTATTTGTGGTGCCTGTTCTTGTATTAGTGGGCATTGTCTTGGGGCAACCATTTACATTGCAATTTACACTTTACGAGCTTGCAACTCTTTTTCTTGCCGCAATCATTATGAACCTAATAGCATTTGATGGAAAAAGTAATTGGTTTGAGGGAGTAATGTTGACATCGGTATACATCATAATTGCAATTGGGTTTTTCTTTATAGGCTAGAATTAGGTCTTGTGAAGTAATGAATAAATCTTTTTTCATGATCCAAGTATTAAGATACGGTAAATGATAATATTTTTTGCAAGTCCAATCGGATTAGGACATGCTACCAGGGATATCGCGATCTGTGAGGAGGTAAAATCGATGACTAAGGAGAAGATCTTGATCGTTACTGGCCGACCAGCACATGATATTTTTTCTAATTATGGATATGCTTCTGAGAATGTGTATAATCCTGAAAAATTCGACATAGATAATTTAATGCAATTGCGCTCGCCATTGAAATGGCTGTTTAAGTACTTTATGTATTATAGAAACTGCAAAAAAATTGCCCAAGTCCTTGTAGACAGTAATGAAGGTAGTCTGATTGTGAGTGACGAGGATTTTGCGTCGGTTGCTGTCGGAGAGAAAAAGAATCTCAAACGAATACTAATTACGGACCTCTTAGAAACCCATTTTGTTCAAGGCATATTTTCAACTATAGAGTCCCAAATGAATAAATCTATGCAAAGCATGTTAAAAAAATGTGATCGTGTTATTATTCCTGACGATGGGAATGATGTGGATAACATCTCTTATGTAGGACCAATTGTAAGAAGGTTAAGTATAAAAAACAGGAACCTTTTGCGCAAAAAATTAGGTATAGACAAAAAAACAATATTGGTTAGTATTGGTGGAACCAATGCTGGACGATACTTTGTTAATAAAACATTGAACGCGTACAAGAATTTAAGATCTAAAATGGATTTAGATTTATTGGTTGCTCTAGGTCCATCACTTGTTAAACTTGAAAGTGATAATCCTACGTATAGGAACATTGGATTTGTAAGTAATTTACATGAATATATTTATGCGTCAGATCTTGTTCTTTCTTTGGCTGGAAGATCAACAATTGACGAGTCTCGTGTTTACGGAACCCCGGGGATATTCATACCCATTAGGAATCACTTCGAGCAAGAACAAAATGCAAGGAAGTTTGGTTACACGTATGAGGATATATCAAGATTGGAAACTTTAATAATCGAAAAAATCCAAACTGGTAGAAGTAGTAAAAATGTTGCAAACAATGGTGCCAAGAAAGCCGCCAAAATAGTTATGGAAATGGTATAAAAATTAAGAACGATAAAGGCATTTGCTTCCACTTAAAGTGTTTATAATTCTTGTGAGAGGCCTTCGGAGGGATTTGAACCCTCCTCGAGCGGTTTCTTCCACCAATCATTCAACATTGAATGTTGTTGTCCACAGCCGCCTATACTGACCAGGCTATACTACGAAGGCCGATCATCATTGGTTTGATAAGAATACAGTATATAACTGTTAGATAAATTATTTTTATACTTTAATGATATCTTTTCGAACTACCTGTATTCCCTCATTTTCCAGATTGCGTGCCAATGCATTTAGACCAATTGAGTCTCCGGCCAAGTGTCCTAATATTATCAGGTTGCCTTGAATTTTACTTTCACTTAGTTTGACTAAATCACTGTAGTCAATATGAAAATAGAGAACCGTCGAGATTCCATTTTCAAAATAATTTTTTGCTATTTGAAATCCACCATTAGTACCTGCGGCTATTACTGCGACCCACTTGCCCACATTAGAATTAGACTGTCCGTATGAAACTTGAATCTTTGTCGCTGCATTTTTGAATTCTGGGATATCTTCTAAAGTTGTAACCAAGTCTGACACTAGATTTGGATTTTCGTCTTGAATCTTTTGAGAGATCACTCTCCTTGCGTACTCATCGCATGGTTGATGAATGTTTACTAATGGCATGTTCAAAATCTTTGCAGAATCAATAACAGAGGAGTAGATCTGAGTATGATTTCTGAGCTCTATTCTATTCTTTAGATCCAAAACAGATTTTTTTGCAATATTTTCAGGAATGCCATTTTCTTTCATATAATCAATCTGTCTATCAATAACTTTGTAAAAATTGATGGCAGTTACACCAATGGGATGATGGGTTACTACTGCATCACAGCCTAGATTCTTTGCAAGCATTAGATCTGCAGTTGTTACGTCTATCATTAACATTA
>DATIFZ010000065.1:0-28241 GCA_035454925.1 Nitrososphaeraceae archaeon | reverse complement strand
TTGAATGGAATTGGAATTGCCAATACTAACGTTGAGAATATGGAGGTTCAAGAATCTCAGCCAGAAGAAGATTCTGAATCCTCCAAGCTGTCCGCAAGAATTGTCAATGAATTTACTCGCAAATCCATTGTCTTGATGAAGGAACATCCAGTAAATCTGGCTAGAATTTCAAACAGTAAGAAACCGATGAACGTAATATTGCTACGAGATGCAGGAAATAGCGTACCACATCTCCAGCCGATTAACGAGAAGTTTGGAATTTCAACCTCCTGCCTAGTCGATATGCCCGTAGAGATTGGAATAGCTAAAATAATAGGAATGGATCTTTTTCGTTCACAAAAAATAGATGATTATAAACAAAAGGCAAAAGAAGTCGCAGAAATTCTTAACACTTATAATCTTGTTTATGTTCACATTAAAGGACCAGACGAATTTGGACATGATGGTGATGCAATGGGCAAGAAATTGAACATTGAGTCAATCGATGAAAATTTCTTTGGCATGTTTTTGAAATACGTGACAAGACAACACGTCGTAGTAATCTCTGGTGATCACTCTACCCCTTGCGTTAAAAAATCACACACTGATGACCCGATTCCATTGTTGGTATCTGGAGATGGTATCAAAGGTGATGGAAGTCAGCGCTTTACCGAATCATGGGCAAGTAAGGGATCGATTGGAACCCTAAAAGGGTCGGAAGTTATCCCAAATATCTTGGATATGATACGTATGGAAAAGCCGAAATAGAATTTCTAATGTTTGCAGCAGTTAATTACTGTTTGGTTCCAGTCAGGGTAACTTTACATTGTTCACATACTTTTTCATCAATGTTTCTTTCAAGACTATGATGGGCGTCGCATATGATGAGAGAATAGCGCATATAATTGCATAGTGCAATGAATTTAGATAATGTCTTTGCAGTGTATGCTCTAGTTGTAGAAAGATCATCGCGAATTTCTTTTATCATACTCATGATTTCGCTTAATGATAATAGTTTTGCTATTAATTCATTATCCCCACGCGTTCCTCTCAGATAATTGCTTACTGCAGCTTGAGTTATCCCAAGCAATCTGGCTACCTCCTCTTCTTTTAATCCTTTTTCTATTACCAGCTCTTTAGATAATATTGCTCTTACTGCAGGGATCAATAATTTGGATTCAATTTCTGATGGAAGTAGCATTAGGTGAGCCTAAATATGGGTTCTTAAATATATATAGTTTTTTTAATAATCTAGTTCAGCTAATAAAGTAGACTTGAACTTTCAAGATAATTTATGATATACAATTCAATCTGGGAAATTCACTATCAAATTGACTGGTATTGTGATTTCCTTGCAAGAATTGGTTATACTTACTGCAGTGTGCCACCTACTGGTTTGATTGCTAACGATATCTTGCCAAAAACTACATTTATTAATACTCGGATTATTATTGACTAGATATTGCAAAAATTCGACGATTTAGACATGAAAATATTGTCGGAATTGTGTAAGAATGCTAATATTTCGGTGCCCCGATTAAGTAAAGTATTATCAACTAATTCTTCAGTGCTGTATAGCAGAATTAAGCGTCTTTACAAAAGAAATTTGATCCAAAAATCGACTATAATTGTGAACGAGCCTCTTTTAGGGATAAATGTCAAGGCTGTAGTTGGAATAAATAGAGATCCCAAATTAAAAAGAGAAATACATACTGCACTTTTGAAAATATTTCAAATAATATCAATTTCTGAGGTGACAGGTAGGTTCGATATCTTGGTAACTATCAGTGCTACCACTCTCGAAGAACTCCACAATGTTGTTATAAAACAAATTGGCAAGATAGAAGGAGTTCAAAATACTGAAACGTTCGTTGAGATGCAAAGAACAGAAAAAGATCGAGTATTCACTTCATAATTTTATCATTCACACCTGAGAAGCACAAACAAATTAAATGAAAGACAATATACCACAATGAAGTAACACATTATGATGCTAAAATCCATATTGGGAAATTAGTCTGTCCCTCAGATTGCACCTGAAATAAAAGACATGAATTTGGAGGCTATATGCAGCAGAAAATAAGAATACCTTATCTGCTCCTAAATGTTAAGTCATTATTTCGCCTATTAGTAATTTTTGACCCCGTTATTTACGAGATAATTTATCATTCGTACATCCTATAATACTCCACTAGCGTGCAGTCTCTTTTCAATTTCGATAGATTCAAATATTGCACTAATGCGATAAAATGTGGAATTTTTGTCTTTTGTACAACATAAAGTAGTGGAAATAATTCAAACATTGAAATTAGCAAAAAAAACTAGCAAGGATGACTATGTGACTCACTTGAGGCTAGTGCTGTTGGGTATAGGCTTCGTGGGAGGTATTGCTTTTGTCATAAAACTGATTGCAGAATTTCTAACAACTACGGGCAAATAACCAGAAACTTTCGACCAAATTGGCAAAATTTCGAATAATATTAATTTCCTAATCTTAGTAATCCCATACGATAGTTAGTTTGACAAAGATCATTGGAACTTTAGGGTCTCATTGCTCACTTCAAGTACTGAAAGGCGCAAAGGATGAAGGATTTAGGACGCTTCTGATAACGGAAAAAAAGCGTTATCATGTGTACAGGAGATTTAATTTTATTGATCATGTTATACTGGTAGATAAATTTAGGGATATACTAGAATCAGATTTCCAAAAAAGATTAAATAAACTGGAATGTATCCTTATCCCTCATGGCACTCTGATATCGTCCTTCAGCTCCGAAGAAATAGAAAATATTGATGTACCTTTTTTTGGTAATAAACTCATTTTAAGGTGGGAGGCAGATAGAAACCTAAAAGAAAAACTGATGTTAGAATCAAAATTAAATATACCGGTAACGATAAGATCTAAAACTGAAATCAAGGATCTTTGCATTGTAAAGTTACATGGAGCTGCCGGGGGCAAAGGATATTTTCTTACATCAGACCGGAATGGTTTTGATGAAGGATGCAACAAACTCTTGAATCAAAACGTCATAAAAGATGAAAATGATCTATATATTCAAGAATATGTTAAGGGAGTTCCAGTATTCCTACACTACTTTTATTCTCCACTATCAGGAGATATAGAATTCATGGGCGTAGATAGAAGGTACGAATCTGATATTGATGGAATTTCTAGAATTCCTTCAAAGCATCAGCTTAATGTTCCCATGGAACCTACCTATAACGTAATTGGAAATATTCCTCTAGTTCTCAGAGAATCACTTCTCGACGATGTGTATAAGATGGGTGAAAATTTTGTACGATCTTCTGAAAGGCTAATACCTCCAGGTATCCCTGGGCCATTTTGTTTGGAAGGGGTATATACTAAGGATGCAAAATTTATTGCCTTTGAGTTTTCTGCTAGAATAGTTGCTGGGACAAATCTCTACGTTTCTGGTTCTCAATATTCCGATTTCCTTTTCCAACATGACATGAGTATGGGCAGGCGAATAGCCTTTGAAATTAAAAACGCAATTAATAAAAGAAAACTAGACAGGGTAATAACATAGTATGGAATACGAAGTTTACAGCTCGAAATACTCGTCAATAACATAACTTAGAGGTCATGAATTGACGTCACAGTCATCCGATAAATTCTATTGGATAAGATCGATTGAATTTATTAAACCATAAATAGGACTCTCCAAAAAATGTTCAACAGTTTTTTCATCTGTTATATCAATCTTTATTACTTTTGAATTTATGAATGATACTGTTATAGGAACGTTTTCCCATTCTAATACCCGATTTGTATATACGTCCACATTGCAATTAAACCCTGAAGAGTTGCTACCATTATTTTTAAGAAATGTCTCCAGTTTACTTTGCATGTCCTGACTTACTGATTGATTTGAAACTGGTTTATAGACAATCGTGTGATAATGAATATTGCGGCCATCAGTTTCAATCATTGTAAAGTTGGTTTTAAAATAGGTTACATTATCCTTTAAGACATCGACTCTCCACTTTCCTCCAAGAATATACTTTGAAGAAAGATTTGTATTGATATCATTAACTACTGGTTGTGTGTCATTGGATTTACCTCTCAAAAACAAGACAGTGTTTATTGTTCCCTCCACATTGAAAGAGGAGTTTGTCTGCTCGACACCCAAATTCGGAGATTCAGTAACGGAAATTTGTCCATAGGCATAAGAATCAAAATCATTATGCGGATAAAATACAAAAATCTCAAAAATAACAAGTACTGCACTCAAACTTGTGACCGCGATAATAAACCAATATCGAGCCAGTATCATTACTCAAAACTAGAAATTTAACATAACTTAAATTTTACTTCAACACTCGTAGTTTATTATCGTTTAAGACCAACATAAAAAAAGTAGACAATTCTTTATGGAAAGTCGTGTACTAAAATTAATATACTCACCAAAATTCAAAGAAACTGATGCTTGATGTTTGTGTGGATAACTATGGTATAACAGTCGACGACGAGGGCAAAAAGTTATACCTTGATCCAAGTAAGCAGCCAAATTCTGATCTTATTTTTATTTCCCATGCACACACAGATCATCTATATAAATGCGTCAAGGAAAACGGTAATAAGATTATCACGTCAAAGATAACTCACAAAATTGCAATGCATCGCGGATACAAATATGGGGAAACGTTTGAAGAACATGGATTTGAATTACTAAATTCAGGACATATTCTCGGATCAAACGGATTGCTCATAAAAGATCAAATGTTTTACACTGGGGATATATCAATAAGAAAAAGAGCATTTATGGATGGGGCAGTAGTGCCCAAAGCAAAAATTCTCATAATAGAATCTACCTTTGGTCATCCTGATTACATTTTTCCAAATTTTGAAAGTACTATACACAAGGCCAATTTGATAATTTCAGAAATGTATCACCGAGGTATTCCAGTTATCTTGTTAGGGTACACTTTAGGAAAAGCACAAATTCTAACAAATGTATTTAGGCATTGGAAACCGTTAATCGTGCATGATTCTATAGATGAGATGAATAAACTTTATTCGGAGTTTGGAGTCAGTATGGACAATTATGTTACCTTCTCTGACGCAGAAAGATCCAACATGCTTTCTTATCACCAACCATGGTTATTGATAGCTCCAATTACATCATGCAAAAATGGTTTTCTAAAATATGTTAAGAAGAGATATGGGGCCATATCCATAGGATTTAGTGGATGGGCCGTAAAGCCATATTACAAGTATGTATTAGGACTGGATCATTGTTTGCCTCTCAGTGACCATTGTGATTACAGTGATCTAATATCCGTAGTTAAGAAGTGTAACCCAGAAAAGATCTATACTTTTCACGGGTTCGCAGAAAGTTTTGCAGAAAATCTAAATCTATTAGGATTTGATGCAGATCCGCTGATTCGTAAGAGAGGAAAAAGAAATAAAACTGTGGTTAAATTAGACACTTTTCTTACTAAATCAAATCCTTGAATTTGTTGCCATCTAATAATGCGAGGGTTTATTATCTATCTTTACAAGTCCTACAGTTATTTTTCCTGTTCTCTGAAATATGGAATTACCTTCTTACCAAACATCTCTATGTTTTTGAAATATCCATCGCCCCAGAATCTAATTATAAAGTGATTTGTTCCAGCCTCGATAAATCGCTCTAGCATTTCTATCACATCATCCGATTTGCCAACGCCTATTGCACTTCTTGCTACATCGTCTGGGATTTGCATTGCAGCTCTTTTCATTTGCTCCATTAGCTCAGGTTTATTCATTGCATATTCAGTAAAGTACTTTCGGAAATCAAATTCTGAATCCTGTTGTATATTGTGGACCTTCAGCAATTCTGGTTTGTATAAACTAACTTTGACTGCATTCTTCATCTTATTCCACGCTTCTTCACCATCTTCAGTAAAATAGACATCTACATCATTTGCGAATTGAAAATCACTTATATCTCTTCCAATTCTTTTTGCATGGTCTCTGATAATATTTGCATGGTGTTGGAACAATGCAGGAGTATAACCTATTGGTATCCAACCGTCTCCATATATCGCGCACAGTTCAAGGGTCTTTGCGGCTCCTGCTGCGATGTATACTGGAGGTCTGGGTTTTCTAATGCTCTTTGCCTGCAAACACGCATTAATCAATTTGTAGTATTCGCCATCATAGTTTACTCTCTTGTCAGGATCGGAATCAAAAAGGGCCTCAATAACTTCCAATTGCTCTTTGAATTTAGTTACCGGCTTTTTAAACTCTATTCCAAAATCGACCACATTTTGTGCTTCTCCTGCGCCGATACCCAAAATAGCTCGACCATTAGTTAATCTATCCAATGTAATTGATGAAAGCGCAATGGTAGAAGGATGTCGTCTAATTGCATCAGTTACGCAAGTCCCCAATTCAACATTTCTTGTGACTGCACCAATTGCCGCAAGTAACAGCCATGCATCATTTACTACTGCATTTTTCCACTGAGGTACATTTGAATGATCCATTGACCAGATTGAATCAAAATCAATTCTGTCTGCAATTTGACAAGCTGTCATAATTTGGATTTCATCCAGACCCAGTCTTGCAATATTTAATCCTTGGGTAAAGCCGAATTTGGTCCTCATTTTATAATGGAATTATGCATATCATTTGGGTATATAAGGTTTGGATAAGTTACGTCCTAATGAAATCTAATAGACGATCTAAATTCCCTAACCAAAAGTTTTCATTGAATATATATAAAATAGCATCGCGCAAAAACATTGTGAGTTACCGAAACTCTAAGAACACTGAGAGAGATAATAAAGAGATCATTTCTGCTCGATTATTGATTACGGGTAAAGTTCAAGGAGTTTATTTTAGATATAATATGCAACAAATTGCAAAGAAAAATTCTGTAGTAGGTTGGGTACGAAATCTACCTGATGGGAGGGTGGAGGCTTCATTGAGTGGAAATAAGATTGATGTTAACAACGTTGTGGAATGGAGCAAAATAGGTCCTGAGAATTCCAGAGTGGATGAGGTAAATATTGAGTATGGTGAAAACGATGGGAAATTCAGTGATTTTGTAATAGAGCACGATAAGACTTAGCTAATCCGAATTAAACTCAGTAAAATTAAAAGACAGTGTTATAAATAATGATTACCTATGGGTCCAATTCATTCTCCAAAATCAATTAATCACATCGCCATTACCGTTCCAGATTTAGAGAAAGGTATGAAATGGTATCAAGAAGTAATGGGTTTCACAGTGGTCAGGGGTCCCGCCGAACTGAACATCGATGATTCGCAGATAGGTAACGTTCTTCGGAATATTTTCGGATCTAAATTTAGGAGATTAAGGATTGTGTGGATGTCATCAGGAAATAATATAGGGTTTGAAATTTTTCAGTTTATTGAACCCAAACAAGTGATCAAAAATCAACAAATTGAACACTGGGCTGGTGGGATTATCCATGTAGCCATCACTGAAAGAAATGTTGAGGATTTAACCAAAAGGATTGTTCAAACTGGAGGAAGACAACTAAGTGATATTTGCGAATTGAATTCTAAAAAACACCATAAACTCGTATTTTGCTCAGATCCTTTTGGAAATATCATTGAAATCTATTCACACAGTTTTGAACAATTTCATGCCAACATGTAAAACTAACCAATATGTGATATACTTGATAATTTGTTGTTTGTCAATATCTACTTTTCAAATACAATGTTTATTTTTTAAGGGATTTTTCTTCCCATTCAAGTAATATTTGATTGTTATAATTGACTGTCAACCAACACCAACATTCATCAAAAAAACACCCAGTGCATTCAAGGGGAGATGCACTTGCTTTCCAGTCATAATGACTACAACCACATTATGAACATTTCAATATCATTCATAATTAAGAACACAAATAAATTTTATTACAAACCTCACTCTATTATTATACGAACACAAACTAATAATCGTCATCAAATTTTGATTCTTTTCTTACCCATTTATCGCCCTTTTTTCTGTACTTATTTTTAACAGCTGCCCATGCTGCCTTATGAGCGACTTCTTCAGTACTCTGACGCTTTCCTCCTCGTCTTTTGGCGGGATTTTTGTATTGTTCTACTGCACTGGCATGTACTTTGGTAAAAATATGCTGCGCATACTTGGTAAAGAATCAATTTGTTTTTTAGTTCTTGTGGATAATGCCACACTTTTACCTGTTCTCATTCTGCTTCAGGAATTTCTATCCTTTGGCATTTGATATTCAGCTGAACATAATCCTATATATCTGGAATACAAGATTTGCTTGGCATGATTATAGCAAAAATCAAGAATTCATTAATGCAAATCTTTCTCATTGCCTACTTGACGGGTATTCTTTGGTTAAAAAGAAATCCATTATCATTGATTTTTTCTGCCATAAGTCCGTTCTCCTTATTGTTTATTTTGTTTATTATTAGTGAGGGCAGGTATTTACCGCTATCCATAACCGGTAGCCTAGTAATGGCGTTAGTTGGATATGGCTTATCATTGGGCCAAGATATCTCTTTTTACAAAAACGAGTACAAGATTCAGGATGTCTTCGTTGCATCACCCGTGTCTCCAATTACTTACATGATTGGCTTGGCCATTTCTCAGATACTTTTCGGATTACCTGCATTATTGGTATTGATAACATTAGCCACTTTCTTCTTATCCTCTTCGATTTACATTCCACTACTTCTGTTAACTATATTTCTCGTATGGGGATCGATGTCATCAATGGGATTTTTTCTGTCCTCACATATGCTACACATGCGTAACGTGTCACAGATAATTTCGTTTGTTAACGTGATTCTTTCTATAATGCCGCCAGTTTTTTACAGTATTGATAGATTGCCCATTCAATTGCAATACGCATCTTACTTTGTACCGACGACACATGCGTCCCTAATAATTCAAAGCACCATGGGAATTTCTACTCCAAAGGAGTGGTCAGTTGAGCTTGGACTGTTAGTTCAAATATTATACTTGATAGGTTTTGTTTTTTTAGCAAAAGTCAAGGCTTTATGGCGAGAGCCATAAAATGGCCAATATTATTTGACCAGTATGTACTGGCAACCAATTCTGACCAAGTAATACTTCCGATCGATATATTTGTGTATATACTAGAAATAGTAATATCAATACGTACAAAAATTAGAAAGGGCATTCTTCGAATGGTGATTTGGATTATATTATATGAAATGCGGTTACCTTTGCAAAGGACATGGATAAAAATATTATTTAATATCCTGTAATTATTTTATGACATATTATGCTACGACTGGATGAAGAAAATTAATTGATACTTTGATGACATCTTTATTAGAACAAGATGATAAGAACGGAAAAGTATCGCAAACCACGATATGGATAATGTAGCAGTTCCAAAAGGATAAGGATAAATCTAGTTAGAGTAAATTTGATAATTCATGGCCACAGAGCAGCTCTTCATAAGCGTAGTTATAATCTTGGTAGCTGCACGATTACTAGGTGAGTTCTTCCAAAGGCTCAAAATGCCTCCTCTGGTTGGGGAGCTGGCAGCTGGAATAATAATCGGCCCATATGTTTTGAAATTAATCACTCCAAATGATAGTCTAACTGTACTTTCAGACTTGGCAGTATTCTTTCTTATGTTATTGGCAGGATTACAGATGGATCCAAGGGAAATAAGAAAGGCTGGGCTACATGCAGCAGTTTTATCTGTAATAGCGTTTTCAATACCTTTTGCGAGTGGATTTGCAGTAGCCTATTTCTTCGGCCTTCCTATGATTCAATCATTATTTGTTGCATTGTTGTTGTCAATAACTGCTGTTCCGGTGACTACAATTGTCTTAATGCAACTTGGAATATTGGAAACCAAACTGGGCAATACTGTAATTACAGCTGCTGTAATAAACGATATTTTTTCACTCGTTGTTCTATCACTTGTTCTACAGCTGAATGAAGCAGGCGGAACACCCGTAAATATTGCAGAGCAGCTAACTAATTCGGTAATAAAGATATCATTATTTATTGGCGGCATATTTCTTGTTGATATTTTATTTAGAAAGACAAACGTTTGGCTGCAACGTCGTGGTGCGTATTTTTTTGATAAATTACATACAAAAGAAGCAGCATTTGGAATATTACTTATATCTACCATTTTGGTATCTGTTATCGCACAAGAAGTTATTGGGTTACATTTTATCATAGGTACCTTTTTTTCAGGCTTGATAGTATACAAGGAAATTATCCGAAAGGAAAATTTCGAGAGAGTTTACGGAATAATTTCGGCAATCACCTTTGGTTTTTTTGCTCCCATATTTTTTGCTATAATTGGAATAGATATCAATATGGATTCAATCGTAAACAACCTTCCGTTTTTCATAATTTTGGGAATCACTGCCGTTCTGTCCAAGTTAGGTGGAGGATACATCGGTTCTAGATTAATAAAATTCAGAAAGGACGAAAGCCTTGCAATTGCCTTTATTATGAATGGTCGAGGAATGGTGGAACTGGTCATAGCAGCCATTGGATTTTCATCAGGTATTATTGATTCTACTCTATTCTCTATTACCGTAACAATTGGCTGGATCACAACAATAATGGCCCCAATATTTTCTAGACCGTACGTCCAGAAAATAAAATCTCAGACAACGAACGAGACTATTACATAATTCAGTGCTATTGGGGTATGTTAGTATCGTCAGCTAATCCTATCCAGCCATATCCCTTTACTTCTAACTCTTCTGAAAGCTCTTTTCCTCCAGATTTAATGATCTGCCCTTTTGACATGACGTGTACCTTGTCGAGTTTTGACAGATACCTTAGAATTCTAGCATAATGAGTGATGATCAGTACTCCTGCCCCAGTTGATATCAATATGTTTATGGCTTCAGCGACTGCTTGGATTGCGTCAATATCTAAACCAGAGTCGGGTTCATCGAGAATTGCGATTAATGGTTTGAGGACCAGCATTTGCATAACCTCAGATCTTTTTTTCTCCCCTCCAGAAAAACCTTCGTTCAGATATCTGCTTAAAAATGTGCTCTGAAGACCAACGCTATCCAAGTTCTTTTTGAGATACTCATGGAATTCCTTTACAGTCAAGAATACTTCTCTGTCTTTTTGTTTTCCACTCAGACTTTTGTTAAGTATGTTGTATGCGTTCCTCAAAAAATGACTATAGCCAACTCCTGGAATTTCTGTAGGGTATTGGAATCCCAAGAAAAGACCTCTCTTTGCTCTTTCTTCTGTAGTCATCTCGAGTATGTTTTCGCCGTCAACCAAAATACTTCCGGATGTAACGGTATACTTTGGATGCCCCATGATTACATTTGCAAGAGTACTTTTGCCAGAGCCGTTTGGTCCCATTATAGCATGCACTTGACCTCTCTCTAATTCAAAACAAAGATCATTAAGAATTTCTTTACCATTAATACTCGCAGACAAGTCATGTATTTCTAAAAAAGCCACAAATCTCTTGTTTTTTTAAACATAATATAAATATTGAGTTGATTTTCAAAATTTAAATTATTCGTCTTATATTCTGTACCCATTTGCCAAGAGCGTTATTCATCGGTCGGTTTCAACCATTTCATTTGGGTCATATTACAGCGATTAGATTTGCATTCACAAATGTTGATGAACTTGTAATTGTAATTGGTAGCTCTCAGGCAAGCTATGAACCAAACAACCCATTTACCGCTGGAGAAAGAATATGTATGATAAAAGATTCGCTAAATGCTGACCCGAAAATTGATTGCAAAAAAACCCTGATAATTCCTATTCCGGATACAAATATCCACTCAACATGGACTCACACAGTTGACATGTTAGTTCCACAGTATGATGTTGTTTTTACAAATAATGCATTTACTGGTTACCTTTTTATCCAAAGGAATATCAGGGTAATAGAACCAAAACTCGTTAATCGCGTACATTTATCTGGAACTGAGATTAGGCGGAGAATGTTGAAAAATATTAAATGGACTCACCTTGTTCCAGAGCAGACTCTTAAAATAATTGACAAGATCAACGGTGTGGATCGTGTGAAAAAAATATCAAATTCGTTTCACTATAAAAAAATCTGAAATTCCAAACCTCTTACATTGGATCTTGCTATTTTGTGTATTTTCAGGAAGTGACGCATGGATATCGATAAATATCTGAAAAACAAGAACAATATAATTGAAGGTGCATTCTTTATCGAAGAGAGAAATACATGATATCAATGATTGTATTCGTAGGACATGGCCAACAAATTCTAATGTACCAGTTAAGAATCTACAGGCCTACGTGGTCGATGAAAAAAAACGACTGTTGGTTGGAAATAATTTCATTGCTATACAGTTAGCACCGGACATTATCATTCCCCATCTAAGTCAACACCAATTATTGAATTATTTTTCATCAGTACAAGTTGATATGAACGCAGTGAAATTTGTATGCAATGGAGCCAATATTATGAGGCCTGGTATAAGTGACTTTACGCCCTTTAAAGAATCTGAAATTGTGCTAGTAAAAGACCAGACTCACAAAAAGGAACTTGCTGTATGTATGTCATTAGTTGATGATGTCAGTGCCAGAAATATGGAGAAGGGTGTTATCTTGAACAATATACATCATGTTGGAGATATGTATTGGGAAATGAAAAAAACTATCCGGGTTTGATAATTTTGAATTAATGATTATGGTTTGATTTTCAAATCATAGATTGAGAGATTCTTCTGCAATCCCTTTTTTGGTTATCGTCAAGATATCGATACCGTCTCCACTTGCCGAATCTCTTTGTATTGACGACTTTATTGCCTTGATAGCAAGTTTCTTTGATGCGTCTTCTGACATGTTTTTCTTGTACTCAGAATCAATTACTCCTAAGGCTAATTCTGCACCCGTACCGACTGCCGCGTAATTGTCAGGAAGAAGCGATCCTAAAGGATCTAGTGTATAGATTTCAGGCATGTCGTGTACGCCTCCAACAATTACCTGAGTGAGTAAAGGAAAATATCGTCTTTCGAACATAATGACTGACATTAATTTTGCTACAGAATTGGTAGCCATCTCTCTCCTTGTTTCTAATTTTCTAATTTTCGCGAGTGCACCTACTTGTCTTGTCAGAACCTGCATATCTGCGACCATTCCAGCACACGCACTGGCAACCTGATCCGTTATGGAGAATATTTTCTTGGTATTCTTGTTTACTACAAAATTTCCATAAGATATACGCTTCTCAGCTGTAAGGAGAATGCCATCTTGGTAAGTCATTCCTATCGCAGTAGCACCTGGCATAAATTGAAAGGCCATATGATTGGTTAGTAGTGAATGTAGTTAGATTTAGTCGTTTCGTCGATTCACCTAAGGATTAGCGAGTAATCAAGGTGTTTTGGATATGAATGTATCATGAATCCTTATTGCCTCAGAAACTAGCCTGTTTTGTAGCTCGAGTGCCTCTTTCCCTTCGGGATGCCTTGACTCAGCTACAGCCTGTGCAACTATATTCATAATATGTCTCAAAAGGAATTCATCTCCTCTGGATGATTCAGCTTTGTATGTTGGATTTGCCTTATTAACAAATACCACATTTTCGTTAATGAAGCTATACCTTGAATCAGATTCATCTTCGTAAGGGATAATCTTGTACCCAATTTTTTTCAATGCAAACGTTTTCTTTATCAACGGTTTTCTTATCTGAGTTGTTACTGTTACGTTTTCGTAATCACTACTATCCACGTTTTGATTACTGTAAAGATAATTGGGCAAGGTGGTGTCGGCAATTCCTGCAGTCTGATGAATACCACCCTTTTCACCCAGCAGCGTGTCCTTAGCTCTTTTGATTTCTTTCTTTGTCAAGTCCTTATACTCCTCATCAACAGATTTGTCAAACAAATTATCCTCAGTTGGTATTGCTGAAGTTTTTTTACTGGGTCTTGTTACTACTTTTTTCGTTTCGACAATCTCGTAACCTTCTATTTCCTCAAAGGGTTCTAGAGTCTCAATAACCGCTTGACCTAAGACTTTGTCAATTTGCTTGTAAATTTTGGATTCTTCTCTAGTTACAAGAACATCTTCATAAAGAGTTAAACTGGGTATGACCGTATCAAGTATGAATTTTTTCATAACGCTTGAAAACCTTTCAAATTCTTTATCTTCTATTATAGCAGATTTATCCGCAAATCTGGACGTTAGCGAATCACATCTTACAAATCCTGTTACCCTAGGAATCTTGTTATCATAACCGAACAATGTTCTCATAACAATATGACCACCTACCATTACAGCAATTCCTCGCTCATCTTCTGTTAAAGGTCTACGAGCTACTGTAATTTCACCAACAATGTTTCCTTTGTCAAAATTTAACGGTATCTTATGACCCTGGATATCAGGTACCCTTATCAGCTCAGAATCTGTAAAGTTCCATTCCTTAAATTTCAATGACTTTTTGATGTAAACTTCAAAAAGTGGATGCCTAAGTACTGCTAATTTTCTAATTTCCTTTATCAACCTTAATTCATCCACGAGTGATTTTGCGTCGCTCACCATTATCTCCGTTCCATCTCTTGATAAGCGTGATTCCCTTATCTCGCGCAAATTAGATTTGCCAGTAAATAAGGCATCAAGAGAATTTGTATCTATCAAAAATGATTTATGATAGTTACCTTTTCGAGTTCTGATTTTCATTTTTTCAAATGATGTGAGAAAAGATAATCTACCTGTTCCATATCTACCTGTTCTAATTCTCTTAAACTTCGGCGATATAGAATCAAGTTTCTTATGCGGGGATCCAAGCAGTAAAAACTTTTGAATTTCGTTTTCATTCATCCCCGCATTATCCTCTATAAAAATAGAATTATTATTGAGAATTGTTATCAAAACTCGTGTAGCATCCTCATCGAAGGCGTTTTCGATCAACTCCTTAATAACGTCCGCAGGAGAAACCCATGTCTTTGTTGCAAATTCCTTGAAAAAAGATGGATGCACCTTTAAGGCTATTGTCATGCTTACTATGTTTTCACCCTCACCTTTATTTATTTCTCGTTCGTATTTTCTATCATCTCGCAAGACTGATACTCCATATGTAATACTGATTACAACAACGAGTCAGAATATTGGAATGATTATACTCATGTAAATGGTATCTAGTTTAAGAGACTTATTCCCGAAGGTAGAAATTCAGTGATTCCTAATAGAAGATGGGGCTTAGACGCTGTGGGAGTTGTCGTCAACCATATCATGACGGCAGGTATTGCAGCACATGCAATTATCGTCAATATAATAAGCCATACCGCAGTCATTTTTTCAGCCATAGAATACGGATTTAGTTGTAGATATATAAATTTTCAAATTACGTCACTTAAATAGGATTATAAGTCACCACATAGGCTTCAGAATCTTGCTGAATGAAGTTATTAGAATACCAGGGTAAAGAATTATTTACAGAGTATGATATTGCAGTTCCAAAATCATATCTGGCAAGAAACCAATCTGAATTGAATCAATTTATAGACATACTTGAATATCCTGTTGTACTTAAATCACAATTAACAACTGGTGGAAGAGGAAAGGCTGGCGCAATTTTGAAATGCGCAAATAAGGATGAGTTAATACCAAAGTTTACGGAGTTATTAAATAAAGAAGTAAAGGGAGAACTCCCAAAGGTAATCCTAATTGAAGAGGCTGTGGATATAGATAAGGAACTTTATCTTTCATTGTTCCTAAATCGAGGAAAAAGGACATACTCCTTGATCTCCTCTTCTGAGGGAGGTATGGACATTGAGGCTGTGGATAATAAGGTAATCCAGGACATTTCTATTTCAGGATTAACTCAATCAAATGCAGAATCCATTGCAAAAAAACTGGGTTTAAGTGGTGTAACTATCGAGTCATTTTCCAATATAGTCATAAAGCTTGCCAAACTCGTAAGAGAAAAAGAAGCAGAGTTGGCTGAAATAAATCCCCTTGCTATACTAAAAAACGGTACTTGTCTGGCATTGGATTCAAAGGTTATCATAGATGATAATTCAATATTCAGACATCCTGAGCTAAGAAAGTATATGCAAATTTCTGAGTTGCAAGAGCAGGCGGAAAAGAGTGGTTTTTCTTTCGTCGAATTAGATGGAGACATAGCAATAATAGGTAATGGCGCAGGTCTAGTCATGTCAACATTGGATATTGTTAGTGACGCAGGTGGAAAACCCGGAGCATTTTTGGATTTCGGTGGTCGTGCTACTACAGAAACTATTTACAAGGCCCTAGAAGTGATAAGCAAAATATCTAAAGTAAAGGCAATCTTGGTAAATTTGTTCGGTGGCATTGTTAGGACCGACTTGGTTGCACAAGCTATACTTAACGCGTACGAGGACGGTATGATAACTGTCCCTATATATGCCAGAATTTCAGGTGCAGAGTCGGAGAAATCTAAAAAAATGCTTTCTAACAGTAATGCAAAATTATATGATACAGTAGAGGAGGCGATTTCATCATTAGTGCAATTTATGAGGATGAGCAAATAGAATGAGCAACAAATTTGACATTTTTGATCTACTAGTGGGTAAACCCGGAGATCCTGATTATGGTAATAAGCCTGTGATAATACAGGGAATAACAGGAAATTTCGGCTCAGTTCACACCAGATTGATGAGAGAATATGGTACAAACATTGTTGCTGGTGTAACTCCCAATAAAGGTGGTCAATCATTTGAAGGCATACCTGTTTTCGATTCTGTGAAAGATGCTAGCAAGACCTTTAATGCAAAAATTTCCGGGATATTTGTCCCTGCTCAATTCTTTCTTTCTGCAGTAAAAGATGCTGTGAATAATGGAGTTAAATTACTTGTAGCAATTCCTGAACATGTTCCTGTACGCGACGCAATGGAATCCTTGGAATATGCACAGACCAACGGTGCAAGAATAATTGGTCCAAATACTCCTGGTGTAATTGTACCCTCCGTGAATAAAATCGGAATAATGCCTTCTCAACCATTCAAAAAGGGAAATACTGCAGTCTTTTCTCGAAGTGGAACTCTCATGTATGAAGTTTCATTTTATTTGTCAAAGGCAGGGATAGGCCAAAGGATAGCTCTTGGAATAGGCGGAGATCCAATAAACGGGACAAATATGATTGAGGCATTTGATCTAATAAGTAGTAGAGACGACATTGATTCAGTGGTGGTAGTAGGTGAAATTGGAGGGGATGCTGAAGAATCCCTTGTGCAGTATATAGAAAAAACTGGATTCATCAAACCTGTTGTAGCTTACGTCGCCGGTCGATCGGCACCTAAGGAAAAAAGAATGGGACATGCAGGTGCGATTGTTTATGGAAATTATGGTTCAGCAGAATCAAAAATTTCCAGTTTCTCCAAAGTTAATATCCCAGTAGCAAAAAGACCCGCCGAAGTCCCAAACATACTTATGAAATTAATGAAATGATCATTCGACTAACTTGGATACAACACCACTTTATTTCATTCGACGCATCAAAATATATGCCCTAATCAAGTAACAATAAGTGGATGGTTTTAATTCCATTTATCACGCATTGGATAATGAAGAGTTAGAATAATTATGGAGTATCTGTATTTGTATCAGTACTGTAATTATATCAATAATACTAATATGACACATCTAACTTCTAAAATATAACATTGTGAGATAGTTGGATCTTAACTGCTTGGTAAAGAATTTAGTAAACCTTAAAAATGAATATCTTGAGGAATTTCATTCATACAATCCTATCCGAGAGTTTGTTCCTATTCCAGACAAACAAAATATGATAGACAAATCGCATTTAGAAAAACTACACTCATTTTTCAAATATAACAGTATTTATTACAAGGAACAGGCTGTTACTCTATCTGATATCCCTTGTACCTCTTATGAAGGAGATGTTAATCAATATTGGCTGAGTTCCAAAAAATATGACACTAATTATCAACCATTTCTTCCGACATGGGGATTATCTGCTCTTGTAATGTGTCTTGTCGTAAGAAATCTGGGATTCCAAAACATTTTGGATATGGGTTCAGGTGATGGAAGATTGTTATATTGTGGCAGCATACTTGGTCTTGATTCAGCAGGAGTGGAGATTGATAAAGATCTTTGTGAGTTACAAAATGAAATTTCTACTTGTAGTAACGTAAAATACAATGTGATTCACGGTAATTCGAATTCCATAGACTACTCACAATTCAATCTGGAAAATATCATGATCTTTATTTCGGCTCTACCTGAATTAGGAGAAATGATAGCATATGGCGTACTTGATCAACTTAAAATGTGTAGGGGCAGATTGCAAAACGTAGGCATTACTCTAATGGGCAGCCACACATATAGGAAATATTCCAGAGATAAATCCATGTACGGATGGGGCAAATTCATAGCTGACTCTGAATTGAAAGTATTGGCAAATCTAAGTCTACCGAGTTCTTGGACGCTTGATGAGAAAAAAGAGACTCCCTACTTGTTTACGCTCATGAAAAATTAGGAATTTGCTTACTTGTGAAAACAATAGACATGTGATTTCAAATTCACTGCAGTAATGTAATTTTCTACGGATTGTTTGAACTTATTGAGTGCGTTGTAAAAGATGCAATAACTTATTTTGGTACGTGCCACATAAACATATTGAGAAATTTGGTACAGGAATTACTAAGGTATATGATTTATCTCAAAAACGAGAAATACTCCCCTCCAGACGCGACTCATATCCTTACTACGTCTAGAAATGTTTTGTGTGATGTAAATATCATAATTAGAGATGTAAGGGTGGCAAGCAATTTCCTTGAGCTTGATATCAGTGTATCTTCTGAATCGACACTAGATATTATAAGATCAAAACTCTCCAATCTAGGCCCACTAATAGAAATCGACAGAATTGCCGAGAAGGAACTTGACAAAGATGAATCAATAAAAATGGCCCGTGTACTTTTTAACAATGAAAAATACTGGAAGACACATGAGGTTCTTGAAGGTGTGTGGAAGCACACCTATGGTAATGAAAGAGACTTGTTAAATGGGCTCATACTAGTTGCAGCTGCCTTAGTACATTACCAAAAAGGTGAACAAGGAATTTGCATTTCCATTATGAATAGGGCCCTTGCTAAATTGAATAATTCTCATGGGAGATATCACGACATAAATATCGACTCATTAAAAAGTGAAATTACAAATATAGTTAAATTAATTAAATTTTCTAGATTTACAATTTAAGATATCAGAATGATCTGGATATGATTTTTAGAATATTAAGATCACAGCTTTTCAGAATAATCAAAATTTATTGAGGTTCTTTGTTTCTTCTCCATCTCATAATGTATGCCGTTGCAATTAGTCCAAGCAAAATGGAAACGAGTATGAAAAAAGTACCTTCATCTTTTACCGTACCCTTTGGTAAAATAGCATATAACATCCAGAAAATATTGTCTAGCATTTTTGGTGATAAATATTGTTGGGGTCAGGAAATTAAAGATTTCTCAAAATTGTAAAAATAATAATAAGAAGGCCATATTTATTATCCATAGATTGGTTAAAAGCGAAAATATTGCTCAAGGCAAACTAAAGGTTGGACTTGAAATCCATCAACAATTGGGTACAAAAAATAAATTGTTTTGTGATTGCAAAATAATTGATTCTAATGAATATGACTTTACCTTCAAAAGGAACCTGCGTCCGACTCAAAGCGAGATGGGGTCTTACGATCAAGCTGCTCTATTCGAATCAAAAAAAATTAAGATGGTAAAATATCAATCTTCTAAAAATGCAAACTGCCTCATTGAATCCGATGAAGAACCTCCTAGGATGGTAAACAATGAAGCACTAGAACTTGTACTGACAATATCTCTGGCGCTAAATTGTACCATTGAAGATGAATTACACGTAATGAGAAAGATAGTAATAGACGGATCAAATACAACTGGATTTCAAAGAACAATACTAGTTGGCAGAAACGGATTTTTGGAGATTGAGGGTGTCAAGGTAGGAATCCAAAGTGTATGCTTAGAGGAGGATGCTGCGAGAATAATTAATGAAGACAAAAAGGAAGGTGAGAATAAGACTTATTCTTTGGATAGATTAGGAATACCGCTTATTGAAATTGCGCTTGAACCTATTTCTAATTCTCCAATTTTTGTTACAAATGTTGCTCAAACGGTCGGGCGATTACTAAGATCCACTAAAAAAGTTACTCGTGGGTTGGGAAGTATCAGACAGGATGTTAACATTTCAACAGAGGATGGACCTGTGGTAGAAGTGAAAGGTGTTCAGCAATTGTCACAGCTACCTCTTGTAATTGAATATGAAAGAAAGAGACAAGACGCATTAAATCAAATTGCAAACGAACTAAAAAAACGTAAAATTGACGAAGCAAGTTTCATTGACAATGTTACAGACGTAACTCAGCTATTAAGTAAATCATCCTCTAAAGTAGTAAAGAAGATTCTTACTGGTGATTCTACATTTACGGCGTTCGTTCTACGGGGATTTAAAGGAATGTTGTCTTTTGAACCCTATCCTGCAATTAGATTAGGTAAAGAATTAGGTGATCTGGTAAAAGTTTACGGAATTGGTGGAATATTTCACTCCGATGAATTACCGAACTATGGAATCACGCCCGAAGACGTTGAGGCTATAACAGCCGTTCTAAGAATTGACAAGAATGATGCTTTTGTATTAATAGGTGGACCAGCAAAATACCTAAAAACCGTATTATTTGAATTATTTACTAGAATCAAAAAAGCCTTTAGTGGAGTTGTTCCTGAAACACGTTCAGCAAGATTGGATGGAGTTACAGTATTCAGTAGACCTAAACCTGGCTCATCAAGAATGTACCCTGAAACCGATATCCCATACATCTTAATAGACAAAGGAAAGCTGAAAGAATTATCTCAAGATACGCCTCAACCGTGGAACCAGATCATTGATCAAATCTGCAAGAAATATGATATTAATAAGACTTTGGCAGAAAATATTTTTGATTCTAAATATTTTTCACTTTTCGAAAAGATAGTTTCATGCACGTCAATTAACCCCGCATTTGTAATATCTAAACTTACGGAGGATCTAGTGAGCATGGAAAGGGAAGGTTATGACAGTTCAATTCTTTCTGAAGATGCGCTATTTTCTCTATTTACAGAACTCGATAATGCACGCATAACTAAAGAGTCTATCCCACTGGTTATCGAGAAGCTCCTAAAAAATGAATCCAGGGATATTGATGAAATAATAAGTTCATTTGGGACTGAAAGCATTAGCGAAGAATATGTAGACGAAATTATAAATAAAATAATACATGAAAATGCAATTGTAATTTCTCAAAAAGGTTTAGATTCAGTAGGTCTTTTGATGGGCAGGTGCATGGAAGTATTAAGGGGAAAGATTGATGGTGAGAAGGTTAATAAAAAACTAATGGCAAAATTGACAGAATACCTCCAAAAATCAAATGGATAGGACAATTAAACTTATTTTAGGCAATTCACATGTGACCATACTTAGAAGCAACGAATATCTAGTACTCTTGGAAGTATAGTTTGATCCACAATTATGCTATTATATTGGTGTTTGAATTTTACTATTATGATTAAATTGGATTGTTGTTTAACTTGAACGAAATATATCTCAAGACAACTGTTTGTACCTCGTCCTTTCCTTTAGTCTTTCAAAGAATTCCATGAGTATCCAAATAATGCAGATTACAATTCCTATTAGCAAAATAATCACTCCTATCAAAATTGTGTTAATTTCTATTTTTGGATTTTTATTACTATCAAAAAGAACTGAGCTAGCAAATATACTCCGGGTATAGGCATCCTCATTCATGAGATTAGTTAAAACCGCTGAATAATTTCCGCTTATAGGAGGGGTAATAGTGGTGAACAATGGTTGTGATGAATTCAAATCAAACAATACAGTTCCTTTTGAATTAATGATTTTAGTGTTGAAAACATTTATAGTATTTTGTGGAGTAACAGATAATGAGATGTTTTTTCCTTTTTGGATGTCTTTAAGTACCATGACTGCTCTGGTATCGTTATTTATTTTTCCGTTATAGACTGAACTTGAGGTATGAAGAGGGTCAGGAACACGAATGGAAGATATAGAAATTATCGTTACTCCAATTAATAAGGATATTAATCCTGCGGCTAGAACAATTCGCTTCACTAGTTATCACCCATCGTGAATGTCATTCTATAGCTTATCTCCACCGACGATAATTGCTATTTATTATAGAGATATAATTATATCCCTAAATCATAATCTTGGAATTAGTACTGTTACGCCTATTTTGAACTCAAAATCAGATAATGTATGCCTAATTCATAATATATATATAAACTAGATTTTGATATATTTGCCATGAGTAGTTTTCGGCAAATCACGCCTGTCTTGTTTGGTTTAAGTCTTGTAATGTCCTTGTCCATGACAAATGGATTTATCGTAGCTTCCACCCAACCAACTGCATCCGACAATACTTTAGTCGGTGTAGCTATGAAGGGCGCTTACGTGGATCAAAAACAAAACAGACCCGATACTGCGCTACCTCCTGCTACTTATTTCGATGAAAGCTTCAAATTGTTAAAAGAAGCAGGACTGAATCATGCTAGGTTCTTATTCTATTGGGAAGCATATGAAAAAAACCCACAAGCATTCATGAATGAAATCGAACAGGTTGCAAATATTGCAGATAAATATGGCATTAAGGTTATTTATGATAATCATCAGTGGCATACGTCCTCCTGGCTTGAAAAGAGGGGAACAGGTTTTCCATCTGCACTTTTTGAGAATAACTCACAACTGTATCCGATGAATAGTGGGGGTAAAGAAGGAGAACCTGTTGCAAAGCTATGGTGGAGTAACTTTTGGGACGGTTCAATAAAGGATGGCCAAGGAAAGGACGCATGGACTTTGCTTGCTGACTTTTGGAAAAAGGTTGTTACAAAAGTGGATGGGCATCCTAGTACTTTCGGTTATGAAATCTTGAGCGAGCCCCATGTAGAAAGCTCAGACCAATGGGAAAAAATTGGGAACTTTAATTCATTCATCACTGATGAATTACGAACTTTAACTAACAAGACCATAGTTTATAGTATGAATGTTCCTGTAGATCTTGGAGGACCTATTGAATTAACACCAGAAAATCTTGCAAAAATGGCTCCTTCAAATAAAGATAACGTATGGTTTAAGATAAGTGTATATGGAATTCCAGACAGAGATAAATATCAAAAAGAACGATGGGACATGTTTTTAAAAACTCGCGAACTAACAGGTGAACCACTCTATATTGGTGAATGGAATAACGTTGTGCGAACACAAGTTAATGGAGTATTTCAGCTTGATCCTGCAAAGAGCGGTCTCGACCAGCAGACGACAGATACTATGCTGGAAACCTTCAAGAATTCAAATATCACTGCCTCGTCCTTCTGGAAATGGGATTACCAAGATGCAGACACTGCCAGCTTCAATTTAATATTACATAATGCAACTCTAACTCCAACAAATCAAAATGCAACCTTAACTCCAACAGAATATTACGGATATCTTAAGAACTCGGTAGCTAAAATTTTCCCTAACCTCAACCCCGCCAACTAGTATTAGTCCTGATCGGCACTGTTGCCCTCGGTTCTAACCAGAGCAACAAACACATCATCCAGGGTAATAGGGGATACCCTGAAAAAGAAATTTTTCTTTATTGCAATTCCTGATAGCTCCTGTATGTTCGATTCAAAAGTAAACAGTTTTAATAAATCGGTCCCAGTATCAATTACAGTTCCATATGATTCTAAAATATCTCTGTCGATTGCCGATATTGGAATTTCTATTTTAATGTTTTCTTTAATATTTTTCCTAATGTCTGAGAGTGTTCCTTTTGAAATAACGGTCCCTTTGTCTATAATAACGATATCGTCTGACAGTACTTCTGCTTCGTCCATATAATGGGTTGTAAGCAGGATTGTTGTTCCATTTTCTTTTTTTTCCTTGATAGCTTTCCAGATTTGGCGTCGGGACACGGGATCAAGTCCGATAGTCGGTTCATCAAGAAAAAGCAATTTCGAATCCACTGCCATAGCCATTGCCACTAATATTTTTTGCTTCATACCCCCGGACAAATACATGGCAAGTTTACTTCTCACATCGTACAATTCAAAATCTTGAAGGACCTTTTTGGTTCTTATTGAAGCCTCATGCTTATTCATTCCTCTAATCCTTAGCCAAAAATAAACGTGATCCCAAGAGGTAAGAGCGCGTAACGGTCTTCCCTCCTGCGGTACTATGGAGATTTGATTTCTAATTTTTCCAGTATCCCTAACAATGTCGTTTTCAAATATTTTTACAGTTCCAGAAGTTGGTAATAGCTGTGTTGCACAAATTCTGACAAATGTAGTTTTACCTGCACCATTTCTACCAAGAAGGGTAAAGATTCTTCCAGGTTCTATATTTAAGGAAATGTTGTCTATGGCAGCTGATTTTGAACCTTTATACCTTTTTGTAATTTTAACAGCCTGTACTGCGCTCATTATATCTGTAGTTATATTACTGGTTCTAAAAAGTTAATACGAAAAGACGGTGTGACAACATTGAATATAAATCCTCTTCCATTTACTCCACGTTAATTGAAACTCCGTGGTCTTTTGAATCTTTTAACTTGAATGTTACCTCTAATATTCCGTTTTTATAAGACGACTTTCCTGAAGATGGTTCGATTTCATTCGGTAGTTCTATTTTTTTGTTATATCTACGTTCTCCTGAAAGAGACTCTATTGTCAATGAAGTTTCATTAGCAGTTATCCTCAAATCGCTCTTACTTACGCCTGGAAGTTCGGCAATAATTTTCAACTTATCTACATCTTTTATGATATCCACAACTGGCTCCCTTTGATCACTGACCGAAAATCTGCCAGTTAGAGAACTTGGGAAAGTGTTTAAGTTTCCAAATTTTCTGACTATTGGTTTACCGTCTTCACCAATCTTAAATGAGTACCCATAAACAATTGGACCCATTTCACGCACGACAGACCCATCATCAAGCTTCCGTTCTCTTATCAGATTCTTTGGAACATTTTGATCCATGTTCTTAACAGCTTCTTGCATTAACTTTTCCATTTCCTTCATCATGGAATCCACATCTGGAAACCAAGAATTGGACCTTCTTCGCCCAAACCACTCATCAAAAGGACTAGACATAGTTATTATCTTGATTTATTAGATATAAATATTACAAACAACCCATGTCAAGTATTCTTTGTATCATCCAATTCTTTGATTAGCCACCTTTGCCTTTCACTAAGTTTAGTTGGTATGTCAAGTTTAATTTTTACAATTTGGTCTCCTCTAGATCGTCGACCATGCACTGGTAATCCTTTTCCTCTTAAATTAAAAATTGAATCTACCTGGGAGCCCGCAGGGATTTTCAACTTTTCGCCTCCATGTAGCGTAGGTATTATGATTTCTGTACCCAATACCAGTTCTGTGTATTTCAGTTTCAAAGTATAGAGTAAATGGCCGTCTTCAAGTCTTTCAAAATTTTGATGTGGTTTGATATGAATTCGAATGAAGAGGTCTCCTGGAACTCCGTTTTCGTAAGAAAGACCTCTACCGCTTAGTTGTAATGTCATACCATCCTCAACACCAGGAGGAATCTCCACCTGTATTTTTTTTCTAGCTGGAACGTTCCCTGATGCTTTACAATTTTTACATGGTTTTTCAATTATTTCTCCCATTCCTTTACATGTTCTGCAAGTTTCCACGGTAACAAAAGTTGAAAACCTATTTTCATTAACGACCCTTTTTGTTTGACCAAGTCCATTGCACGCCGTACATTTTTGACGTTTCGTACCCGGATAACAGCCAGTTCCTTTACACTCTTGACACTTTTCCAATGATGGGACTTCAATCGCCTCCTTCTTTCCGGTTACTACATCTTCCAGTGTGAGAGATAAATCAATAACTGTGTCCTCCCCTCTATTGCTTCTTCCAAAATTAAAACCAAATCCAAATGGATCACCTCTATTTCTGGCTGAAAATCCTCCTCCGAATAATTGTTCAAAAATATCTTTGATCCCACCAAATCCGATATCTCTAAAAATCTCATCAAAATTAGACTCGGACCCTCTGAAGACTTCCTCCGATCCTACATGACCATATTTATCATATTTTTTCCGCTTGTCGTCATCGGACAATACCGCATAGGCCTCTGAAATTTCTTTAAACTTTTCTTCGGCATTGGAACTCTTATTCCTGTCGGGGTGGTATTGGAGAGCTAATTTCCTATACTTGTTTTTGATTTCATCTTTAGTGGCATTCCTTTCAACATTCAAGACCTCGTAATAGTCACGCTTTGTACTCATGAGAAGAAACCATTGATTAAAAATAATGAGTACATGTCAGGTTGGCCTTTGTAGCATCTTGTTATTGCTGGGTATTAGATTGGTTAGGACTATCTGAAGCAGGATTTGCACTATCTGAAGCAGGATTTGCACTATCTGGATTCTGAGAGGTCGCCTGTTGGGATGCAGCTGCACTAGCGGTTCTATACGCCTCGGTACTTATTTCACCTACTATATTTTTTAGACTTTCTATTTTCTTTTTGATTTCTTCAATACTGTTTGATGATACAGCTTCCCTCAAATCTTTGACTGCGTTATTAACTTTTTCAACTTGTTCAGGTTTAATTTTATCTTTTAGATCTTGCTGAGCTAATTTTTCTGCGGTATAAATTAGATTATCTGCTTCATTTTTCACTTCTGCTTGTTCCTTCTTTTGTTTATCTTGTTCTGCAAATTGTTCTGATTCTTTCTTGAGTCTTTCAATATCATCCTTAGATAACTTCGTATTTGCAGAAATTGTTATCTTTGATTCCTTCGAAGTGGCTAGGTCTTTTGCGGTAACATTAAGAATCCCATTTGCGTCGATGTCAAAGGTAACTTCCACTTGGGGAATTCCTCTGGGTGCGGGCGGTATACCTGATAGATTAAACATGCCCAGAGAAACACAATCGGATGCCATTGATCTTTCTCCTTGAACAACATGTACAGTTACTGCGTTTTGGTAGTCTGCGGCAGTAGTAAAGACTTTGCTTTTCTTCGTAGGGATTGTAGTATTTCTTTCGATAAGTGGCTCTTTTAATCCACCGAGTACTTCAACTCCTAAAGTTAGTGGTGTCACATCCACAAGCAGAATATCTGTGGTTACGTCCCCTGCTATGATTGCTCCTTGAATAGCAGCTCCCATCGCTACTGCTTCCATTGGATCAATTCCTCTTTCAGGCTCCTTACCCATTACATTTGTAATGAATTGCCTCACAATTGGCATCCTTGTCGGTCCACCAATCAAAATAATCTTGTCAATGTCTGCAGGTTTCATCTTTGCATCCTCAATTGCTTGAAGCATGGGTCCCTTGCATCTTTCAACTATTGGTCTTAGCAATTCCTCCAATTTTGACCTAGAAAGTGTCATTACCAAATTTTTGGGACCGGCGGATGCATCGTATGATAAGAATGGCAGATTTACTTCTGTTGTCATGACATTAGAAAGTTCAATTTTTGCTTTTTCTGCCGCCTCTTTTATTCTCATCATTGCTGCTTTATCATTATGAACGTCAATGGAACTTTGATTTTGAAATTCGCGGATAATATATTCAACAACAAGATTATCCATGTCAGTTCCACCCAATTGGGTATCTCCAGACGTACTCTTTACTTGAAATACTCCTCCTCCCATTTCCATTAATGTAACATCTAAGGTTCCTCCACCTAGATCGAATACCATTATCTTCAAGTCTTTGTTTACTTTATCCAGACCATATGCAAGTGAGGCAGCAGTAGGTTCGTTGATAATTCTTACAACTTCCAGGCCTGCAATTTCGCCTGCGTCTTTAGTCGCCTGCCGTTGATTGTCATTAAAATACGCCGGGACTGTTATTACAGCTTTATCAACAGTTTCTCCTACATAGGCTTCAGAATCTCTTTTTATCTTTTGCAAAATAAAAGAGGATATCTGTTGGGGAGTGTACTCCTTACCATATACTTGAAATTTGAAATCAATTCCCATCTTGCGTTTGGCTGCAATTACGGTACCCTCAGGGTTTGTAACCATCTGCCTTCTTGCAGGTTCGCCCACCAGTAATTGGCCATCTTTAGTAAATGCCACATATGAGGGGAATGCTTTTCCGCCTACTGAAGTCCCCTCAGCAGCTTGTATTATTGTGGGCTTTCCTCCAATCATAACCGAGGCTGCAGAATTACTTGTTCCAAGATCTATCCCAATAATTTTACCCATAATTTCTTTTCACTATTCCTTATC